>NZ_CAJRAM010000041.1 GCF_907164965.1 Coxiella endosymbiont of Ornithodoros maritimus | reverse complement strand
CCCATGAACCCGATACCAATGGTTCGCGCCTCCACACGCTTCTATCAACCACACAAGCCACCTTAAGGCCTTGCCACAGTGGACACATATTGAGCGCCTAACCCCTCTCGTGTGGATCACCTTACCCCACTCATCAATCCCACACAGTTGAAAAACCCCTTTTGCAATAAATACCAACACCAAGTATTTTAATATCTTTCATGGCCCTGCTCCTTTTTTTAAAAATAGAAACTCTATGTTGGCGCATTATAACGCCCTCTTTAAGGAGGGGCACTTTTCATTAGGTTACTTGTTGCATTTTAAATGGTGCTATTTTTAACTGCGGGGGAATCGGAGGTGATGCTAACAAGACGATTATTTAATTGAATATCAAAATGGATACATACACTAGGGGGCAGGAGCAATTTCTCTGCTTTTTCAGGCCATTCAATCAATAAAATGGAATCTTTTTTTAAATAATCGGTTAATCCTATATCCCAGTATTCGTCTGCTTCAGAGAGCCGATATAAGTCAACGTGCACGACTTCTAACGTTTCTAACGAGTAAACTTCAATTAAAGTATAGCTTGGACTTTTGACAAATCCTTTATAACCAAAGCCTCGCAGGAGTCCGCGCACAAAGGTAGTTTTCCCAGCCCCCAGTTCTCCCATCAAATAAATAACCTCGCCTGCTTGGCAATAATGTGCTAATCGTTGACCCAAAGCGAGCATGATTTTTTCGGTAGGGATATTTTTTTGAATAAGCAATTAAAATTTCCTAGTTAAGAATTCACTAAAACCCGTAAATGAGGAAATAAATCGGTGGCCAATAATCCCCGCTCTCCCCCATCCTCTGCTGCGCGATCAGCCGCCATGGAGTGAATAAAAACGCCCGCTTGAGCGGCTGATATTAGGCTCAATTTTTGAGCGACCAGGCCGCCGATGATACCGCTTAAAATATCGCCCATTCCCCCTGTCGCCATGCCAGGATTACCAGCTGGACAAACATAATAAGTGTGGCCTTCGTCTTTAATAAGTGTCCCAGCCCCTTTAAGCACAAGGACACCATGGTATTTTTCTTGCAAAGCGTGGACTGCTTGGAAACGATCGCGTTGAATTTCATTACACGAAACCCCCAGCAATCGGGAAGCTTCGCCAGGATGAGGCGTTAATATCCAATCCTCTCGTTGAGATGGTGATTCCGCAAGTAGGTTTAAACTATCAGCATCAAGTACTTTAGGAAGATCAGTTTTTAATGCTTTGTTTAATAAGGATTCTGCCCAATCAGACCTTCCTAAGCCAGATCCAATCACCACAACGGTCGCCGCGGCAAGGAGCGGCTTTAGATCATCCGCAGTAGCCACTTGGTGGCACATTAATTCGGGCCGAGGCCCACTAACGATAGGGACATGTTCCGGACGCGTGGCGACGGTTACGAGCCCAGCGCCGACACGCGCAGCGGCTTCCGCAGCCATTCGTACGGCTCCACCCATTCCATAATCACCACCGATCACCAAAACGTGCCCATAGCTGCCTTTATGGGCATCACGCGCTCGCTTAAGTAGCAAAGGAAACACTCCTTTCCATTCCAATAAATGAGCATCGGCAGAGACGGAGCGAAAAAAGGACTCCGAAAGCCCTAAGCGATCCGCAATCAACTCGCCACAGTAAGCAGGCCCTTTATCAGTATACAAACCTCTTTTGGGGGCGATAAAGGTAACAGTTAAATCGGCTTTTACAGCTACCCCCTGGATTTCTCCAGAATCAACGTTAATGCCCGAAGGCACATCGAGGGCTAATACGTATTGTTCAGCCCGATTAATGGCGGCAATGAAACGATCGTAGGGCGCTTTCACTTCTCCGGAAAGTCCACTGCCTAAAAGCGCGTCCACGATCACTTCTCCTTTAAAAAGAAGTGGCTCTGGAAAAGGTAAAATAGCCAGATTAACAGCTTCGCAGGCGTTAGCGGCTTGAGCAGCCGCACCTTTTAGTTGGTGGCGTTGCCCGGCCAAATAAACGGTTACTTTCAATCCGTTTTCATAAGCCAAGCGCGCAAGCACTAACCCGTCGCCCCCGTTATTCCCCTTCCCACAAGATACGGTAATTTCTTGAACCTCAGGCCATCGCGCTAGGAGCGCTTTAAAAGCAGCCTCTCCGGCGCGACACATTAATTCATATTCACTAATAATGCCCGATTTAACTGCCAAGCGCTCTAATTCGCGAATTTGGCGGTTTTGGTACAATGCTGTCATTCTTTTTCTCTATCATTCTTTTAAACGCAGTCGTTTGCTGGAAGCGTGGCAGAAGATAGCAACGGGTAATAGTATAACGAAATGGAGTCAACATAAAGCCATATCATTAGCCACAAGCACAGTAAATTCATTTTAAACTTCGTGATTCCACGCAAGGGAAGTCCAGGCGCACCTTCGTGGGCCGCGCCCGTGTGCACTGGATCCCTGACTACGCGTGTCAACTTAAGGGAGCCAGGTAAAGAGGGAATATCAAGTAGTTAAAAAAAGCCCGTCATCTTCGTGCGTAGGCTGCCTACCGACAGACAAAGAATCGAAGGCTTTGA
>NZ_CAJRAM010000040.1 GCF_907164965.1 Coxiella endosymbiont of Ornithodoros maritimus | reverse complement strand
TTCAGAATTAAAGAGCTTTTATGAGGGGCTCGTTAAAAAAGGGAAAAAGAAAATGGTAGCGTTTGTAGCACTAATACGAAAAATTATTGTTATCGCCAATACGCCTTAGTGGGAAGGACGGGGGTTTTTGAAATTAAGGCTAATAGAAAAAATAACCTAGAATTGGAAGATTTATAACAAGGTTTTGTTGTTAATCGTCATTACCGCGCAGACGGTGGACTTTAAGTTTTTTGGTTTTTGCCACTATTGGGTGATGATATACATAGAGCCGCTAGCCTCGACCTTTCTTTCTGCGGGATTGGCGCTTTTGCGGTGGGGGAGAATTTACCTCTTCTAACACAAAATCGATTTTACGATCGTCTAAATCAACCCTGGCGACAATAACATGGATAATATCGCCCAGTCGGTAAACCCGGCCGCTGCGTTTGCCGCGCAGAAGATGATGAACAGGGTCAAAATGGTAGTAATCGCTCTCTAGCGCCGTAATGTGCACTAATCCTTCGATATAAATTTGATCTAGTTGTACAAAAACGCCAAAACCTGTGACATCAACGATATGTCCTGTATAAGCTTGACCTATTTTATTCATCATATATTCGCATTTTAACCAGTCAACCGCTTCGCGTGTCGCACGGTCGGCGCGACGCTCTGTTATCGAGCAATGCTTTCCCAATTCGGCTAATTTTGGGTTGTCATAATGAAATTTTTTGGGAGATTTTTTTTGTAATGCGTGCCGAATCCCACGGTGAACCAGCAGATCCGGGTAGCGCCGGATGGGCGAGGTAAAATGACAATAACGCTCGTAGGAAAGGCCAAAATGTCCTCCGTCTTCAGGGGTATAAATGGCTTGTCGCAGCGAACGAAGCATCACCGTTTGCAATAAATGAGCATCGGGACGTTTCTCAATGCGCAATAATAATTTTGCATAATCCATCGGCATTGGCTTATCACCGCCCGTCAAGCGTAATCCAAACGCACGAAGAAATTGTTTAAGGGCATGTAATTTTTGCTCATCAGGACCTTCGTGTACACGATAAAGCGTTGGGATATTTTTTTCTTGTAAAAAATGCGAGGCCGAAACGTTAGCTACTAACATACATTCTTCGATGATGCGATGCGCTTCATTGCGTACGACGGGAACGATACGTTTAATTTTTCCTTTTTGATTAAATTGAATTCGAGTCTCAGTCGTTTCAAATTCTATTGCGCCGCGATTAATACGTTGTCGCAACAAATTTTGATAAAGTTGATCTAAATTTTTAATATGCGGTAAGGTTTCCTCATTTTTAGTTTTTTCTCCGCGGAGCATCGCGGCGACTTGAGTGTAGGTCAAACGCGCATGGGAATGAATAACGGCTTCATAAAATTGATATTCGCTGACTTTTCCTTTGGCAGTAAGGTGTATTTCGCAAACAATGGCTAAACGATCTTTATTCGGTACAAGCGAGCAAAGGTTGTTAGATAACGCTTCGGGTAGCATTGGAATAACTTTCGAGGGAAAATAGATAGAATTTCCCCGTAATTGCCCTTCTTTATCTAATACACTCTCTCGAGAAACGTAATGCGAAACGTCGGCAATAGCGACATAGAGTTTCCAACCGCTCGACTTCGATTCGCAATAAACAGCATCGTCAAAATCTCTCGCGTCTTCGCCATCAATAGTCATGAAAGGCAGCTTCCGAAGGTCTTTGCGTTCTTTTTTGTCATATTCCATCAATTCAACGGGTAGTTTTTTGGCTTCCTGCAACACTTCGTTCGGCCAGCGGTAGGGAAGCTCATGGGTCCGAATGGCTAGTTCAACTTCCATTCCAGGGGTTAATTGGTCGCCCAGTATTTCAATAATACGTCCCATCGCTTGGCGACGCTTGGTGGGTTGTACGGTAATTTCTGCCAGCACAAATTGCCCCGTTTTTGCCTCTCCTTGCTGGCCGGGAGGAATTAAAATATCTTGGGTAATTAATTTATGATTCGGGTCAACAAAGGCGATCCCCCCTTCTTCAAAATATCGTCCAACGACTTGATGAGTATTTCGCTCCAAAATTTCCACGATCGCGCCTTCTGGTCGGCGCTCTTTCGGATTGGTAATACGAACTAAAACGATATCGTCTGTAAATAGCATTCGCATTTCCCGAGTGGGCAGGAAAATATCGACAGAACCGTCATCAGGAATAAGGAATCCAAAGCCGTCACGGTGCGCTTGGACACGACCCCGGATCAACTCCAACTCTTTAAGTAATGCATAACTACCGCGCCGATTGCTAATCACTTGACCGTCCAGCTCCATGGCGATTAACCGGCGCTGTAGGCCATCTTTTTCCTCCACTTTTTTTAAATCAAAAGCGCTTAATAAATGTCTAAAGCTGACGTGGCGGTTGATTTCTTTAAGATATTGAATAATGAATTCCCGGCTAGGAACCGGATGTTCATACAAAGACGTTTCCCTTTCATAATAGGGATCTTTTTTTCGATAACGTTTAACCACTAGTTCCTCTTTTAAGGGTAAAACGGAATAATACCGCATCTATGCTATTATTGTAATTATGGAAAAAGGAGCCAATGAAGTGAGCAAATGGATTCCCGTCAGCCTTATTTTGCGTTGTTAGCAGAATGCGCAGAATATAGCCATCCTCCCGCGCGAAATCCCCAATCAGCCCATTGCACGTCATTGGCACCCAATTAAATCAAACTTACCCCTCTACGCTCCGAAAGCGCCGTCCCCCTACCAAAAGCTGTGGGTATATCATTCGTATGATTGTGATGAGTTTGAACCTGTTGATTAAAAAGCAGATCTGCTTTTCCTTTCCTTTGTTATTTATCTACCTTCCGCAAAGGCTGATGTTTTTTCGCAATTAACAGATACATGGCTGGTACCACAAATAAAGTAAATATAGTGCCGATTAGCATTCCCGTGGCAATCACAAGTCCAATATCGAAACGGCTCACAGCATCGGCGCCTGTAGCCAAAATTAAGGGGACGACGCCTAATACCATCGCGGCTGTCGTCATCAAAATGGGGCGCAAGCGAATGGCTGCGGATTTTTCGATGGCTTCACGAACACTGACCCCCTCTTCTTCTTGCAATTTATTTGCAAATTCCACCATTAAAATTCCGTGTTTGCTAATTAATCCAATTAGTGTGGCTAGCCCAATTTTGGTGTAAATATTAATGCTGGCCAATCCTAAATTTAAAAAAATTAAGGCACCGCAAATAGACATTGGCACGCTGGTTAATATTACAAAGGGATCACGAAAACTTTCGAATTGCGCCGCTAACACAAGATAAATAATAATAATGGCTAGAAAAAACGTCACCACTAACGCTTGCCCTTCCTGGACGAATTGACGCATTTGTCCCCCAAAATCATAACTCATGTCTCGGCTAAGCACTTTATTCGCGGTTTGTTCCAAATAAGTTAAAGCTTCGCCCATGGTGCGGCTCGGAGCTAACACTGCATCGATTTTCGCCGAATTTAATTGTTGAAAATGCGAAAGCAAATTTGGCTGCGTCGTAATATTCATTTTAACGAGCGTCGATAAAGGAATTAATTGCCCACCTGCTGTATTTACATAAATCTGTTCTAAGTTGCTGGGATTTAAGCGAAATAATCGGCTTAATTGAGGAATTACTTTATAGCTTTGTCCCATCATCACAAAACGATTAATGTAATTACCTCCCAGCGAATAAGCCAATATTTGACTTAAACTCTGCATAGTGACGCCTAAATCCCCAGCTTTGTTTCGATCGATAATTACATTTAATTGTGGATTGTTATATTTCAGTTCGCTATCGACAAAAACAAACAAGCCGCTTCTTTTCGCCTCCCTCACTATTTTTTCCGTTGCCAAATAAATCTTGTTAAAAGGAGCGATAGAAGTAATCACAAATTGAACAGGTAAGCCGGTGCCTCCGCCCGGTAACGAAGCTAAAGGAAAAACGACGGTTTGTAGCCCCGCCACGGTATTAAGTTCGGGCTGCAAAATGACTTGCGCTTGTTTTTGCAATTGTTGTCGCTGATCCCACGGCTTCATTATCATCCCCGCCAAGACGGTGTTTACTGTGCCAAATCCGTTAATTATAAAATAATTGGCCATTGAGGGTAGTTTTTTAAAATATTTTTCGTATTGTTTGCTATAAGCTTCGACATAATCGATGTTGGCGTATTGCGGGGCTTGCGCTTGCACGAAGAGGGCGCCTCGATCTTCTTCAGGCGCCAACTCTGAGTTGGTATTCATGTAAAAAATAAAACAACTGGCCAATACGGCAACGGCTAATAAGATCATCAGAAAACGGTGATTTAAAACCTCGTGCAAACGGTGCGAATAAACTTGCTTTAATCGTTCAAACGAACGATCAATAAACTGCACATAAGGTTGCTTTCCAATGTTTTGGTTTAAAAATTTTGAGCACATCATCGGTGATAAGGTGAGCGCAATAATACCTGAAACGATAACTGCACCGGCTAGCGTAAAAGCAAATTCGGTGAATAAAGCCCCTGTCAAACCAGTCATAAAACCGATGGGTGCATAAACCGCTGCCAGCGTTAAGGTCATTGAAATAATAGGAAAAGCAATTTCGCGAGCCCCTCGAATAGCTGCGTGGAAGCCGTCCACGCCCTCTTCAATATGTCGATAAACGTTTTCCACGACAATAATAGCATCATCCACTACTAAACCAATAGCCAGTACCATCGACAAAAGTGTGAGTAAATTCAGTGAATATCCTAAAAACCACATAAGAAAACAAACACCAATAAGCGAAAGCGGTATCGTAACAGCAGGAATGACAACGGTACGAATTGATCCAAAAAATAGAAAAATAACTACAATAACAATTAAGGTCGCTTCAAAAATAGTTCTACCAACTTCGTAAATCGAGGCCTGAATGTATTCCGTGGCGTCATAAACCACTTTTGAATGCAAAGAAGGCGGATATTCCTTTTCAAGGCCCGGTAATATTTTTTTAACGTTAGCAATCACACTCAGGGGATTGGACGTGGGGGTCGTATTAACGGTAACAAATACAGCGCTTTTCCCATTCATATAAACGCTTGAATCGTAATCTTGAGCGCCAAGCTCAACACGGCCGATATCTCGTATTCGAATCAATGTGCCATTAACCTCTTTGATGACCAAATTTTCAAACGCTTGTTTGTCCCCTATGTCCGTTTTCGCTTTTATATAAAGCGTAATGAAATCGCCTTTCGTTTGTCCCGCCGCGGATTGAAAATTATTATTAATCAATGCTTTCGTCACGTCGGTCAGCGTTACATTTAAGGCGGCCATTCGTTTGGTATTCAGCCAAACTCGCATAGCAAACGGGCGCCCACCTAAAGTTTCAGCTTGGGAAACGCCAAAAACGGTTTCAATTTTAGGTTGAACGACACGATTTAGGTAATCGTTAATTTGCTCAGAACTCATCTGATCGCTACTAAAGCTGATATACATTAACGCCGTTTGTGTTCCAGTAAGTTTTTGAATGACAGGTAGCTGAGACTCCCGTGGCAAATCATTTTGCACTTGGGCGACTTTACTCATAATATCGGTAAAAGCCACGTTAGGATCGAAATTCAATTTTATGAAAACATTAATCGTGCTAACGCCTTGAGTGCTTGTGGAAGTCATATAATCGATTCCCTCGGCGCCAGCGATCGATTTTTCAAGCCGCGTTGTAATAAAACCTTCGATTAAAGAAGCAGGCGCGCCAGGGTAAGCTGTCGAAATGGTAATTAACGTATTGTTCATTTTAGGGTACTGGCGCACTTCCATTTTAGTAATCGCAAGTAAGCCCAAAATAAAAATAAACAAGCTCATAACAATAGCGAGAACCGGGCGAATGATAAATTTGTCCGTAAATTTTGAACTTGCCATTAAAACCCCGTCAATGTTTCTCGGTTTTCTGGTTTTAACACCACACTGTTATCGATTTTAACGCTGCTTCCCTCATGAAGTTTATTTTGGCCAGAGGTAACGACTTCTTCGCCCGCTTTAACGCCTTTTTTTATAACGACTTTATTATTTTTCATATCGCCAATCTCAACAAGACGTTGGCGCGCAACTAAAGCCGCTTGCCCTTTTTCATTCTTACCCGGTTCTATCACAAATACCGTATTAGCATACAAAGAATAAGTCACCGCGGTTTGTGGCACGGTTACCACAGCTTTTTTCTCGGGCAGATAAACAGTAACGTTTGCGAATGTGCCGGGGTAAAGTCGATAATCCCCATTAGGAATGGTTCCTTGAACGTTAATATTGTGCGTGGCTTTCGTCACCAAAGAATCAAGCGCTGTAATTTTCCCATCGAATTTTTCTTCAGGATAAGAATCCACAGTAATGGAAAGTTTTTGATTCAAGCAGAGATCTTTTAAAAACTGTTCAGGCAACGAGAAATTTACATACAAAGGACCGAGAGACTGCAAACTAACCAACACATCACCGGGATTAACGTATTGACCCAAATTAACTTGTCGAATGCCAATTTTTCCAGGAAAAGGAGCGCAAATATTCTTTTTGCTGATAGCGACCAATGACTTATTCACTTGAGCTTCTGTTTGCTGCAATTGCGCAAGTGCCTGATCGCAATCGCTTCTAGCGATTGCGCCTGTTTTATATAAGGCAGCCTTACGTTCAAAATCGACTCTTGCTAAATTCAGAGCTGCCTGATTATTTTTAAGATCTTGAACGTCGCTTGAATCGTCGAGTTGAATTAGCAATTCACCGCTTTTGACTAATTGGCCCGAGGTAAAATGGATAGCGATTACCCAGCCGCTCACTTCAGGACTGATATTCACCCCCTGAATCGCACTCAAGCTACCCACCGCAGTCAATACGGGCTGCCAACTTTCACTGAGAGCTTTGGTAGTCGATATGGTCACAGGAGGAGGCACGAATTCTTGCACGGCTTTTTTGACGAGATAGGCGCGCAAAGCATCGAAAGCCACGACAAGAGCCAGAATAAAAATTAATGAAGAAACGACAATCGCGCCGATCAAACGGCCTTTAGATTTCGCCATACTAAACAAGCTCCTGCTTAATCAAATCCTTATTTAAGAAACAATTAAATTCTGCCCTCTCAACAAAGAGCGTCCTATGATATCATTGTCTCCTAAGTTTCCCAACGCCCCGGTGGCACAGTTGGATAGCGCAGTCCCCTCCTAAGGGACAGGTCACAGGTTCAAATCCTGTCCGGGGCACCAGTTTGGCAGCTCTCAAAAGCAGACTATACTTACAGTTAAAGTAATAATGATTGAGGAAACCAATATGAATATTCGTTCCTTAGCACTTTGTTTTATTAGTATGTTAGGTTTCGGGGTTTCTGCTACGACTTTCGCACAAGGAATAAACGTGAATCAAGGAATTTTGACAGGATTTTACGTCAAAAATAATACAGGGGAAGATTATAACTTAGTTCTATTTGGTACGCATTGTATGCAATGGGTCAAAGTAAACGGACAAGAACTAAAAATCGTGCTGCCCTTTCCAAAGAATTCCAAAGCTTCAATTACATTGAATATTAACCGAAAAGGCGGCTTTTGTGCTTACGAAGGTTCAGCGACCATATTAGTTTCAAAAACAAAAAAGGTGTATGGGGCAGCGGCAACTTTAAATTTAAGCGGCCAACTCAAACCTGGCACTTCTTCAAATTATAAACAATGTGAGATGAGTTCAAAAATCTATGGACATCAAAAAACAACTCTAGATGTTGATCGCATAACGTATCCTTGTAAGATTACCCTTTCCAAAGGTCAATAGATGAGAAAAGAGTCCGACAGTATGGGTACGATTGAAGTGCCTAATGAAAAGTATTATGGCGCGCAATCACAGCGCTCATTAATTAATTTTGCCATTGGGCGCGAAACGATGCCGCCTGAGCTCATTCGCGCTTTTGGCGTTTTGAAAAAAGCGGCTATGCTCACAAATGTTGAATTGGGCAACCTACCTCAAAAAAAAGCTAAATTTATTCTTAAAGCCTGCGAAGAGCTGATCACTGGAAAACTAAACGATCATTTTCCCTTAAAAATTTGGCAAACCGGCAGCGGCACGCAGACCAACATGAATGTGAACGAGGTTATCAGCAATCGCGCGATTGAGTTAGCTGGTGAAAAGTTAGGAAGCAAAGAACCGGTTCATCCGAACGATCACGTTAATATGTCGCAATCTTCAAATGATACTTTTCCAACAGCGATGCACATTGCTTCTGCCGAAATGATAACGCATCAGCTTATCCCTAATCTCACTGTCTTACGCGATACCTTGGAAAAAAAATCCAAGGAATTTTTTGGAATCATTAAAATCGGTCGAACGCATTTGCAAGATGCTGTGCCATTAACGTTGGGCCAAGAATTTTCAGGTTATGTTGCTCAACTCAACCATAACTTGGAAGTCATTAATGATGTGCTTCCAACGCTCTATCGTCTTGCGCTCGGCGGGACAGCGGTAGGCACAGGGCTAAATACCCACCCGCAATTTGCCAAAAAAGCTGCTGAACACATTGCCGAACTGACGGGAATACCTTTTTATTCGGCGTCCAATAAATTTGCCGCTCTGGCTGCCAACGACGAAATTGTTTTAGTCAGCGGCGTTCTCAAAACCTCTGCCTGTTCGTTGATGAAAATTGCAAACGATATTCGTTGGTTAGCTTCCGGCCCGCGTTGCGGCATTGGGGAAATTGTTATCCCAGAAAATGAGCCAGGCTCTTCAATTATGCCGGGTAAAGTGAATCCAACGCAATCTGAAGCAATGACGATGGTGTGTGTTCAGGTGATAGGAAACGATACGACCATTACCATCGCAGGATCGCAGGGGAATTTTGAACTGAATGTTTACAAGCCCGTGATGGCTTATAATTTAATTCAATCTATTTATTTATTGTCCGATGCTTGTCGTTCCTTTAATGATCATTGCGCCGTTGGCATCAAACCTAATCAAGAAAAAATCAATGAATATCTGAATAATTCTCTAATGCTGGTCACTGCATTAAATCAAATCATCGGTTACGACAAAGCCTCAGAAATTGCTAAAAAAGCTTACAAAGAAGGCGGGACACTTAAAGAAGCTGCTCTTCAGTTAGGTTATTTAACCGCAAGCGAATTTGATAAAGCCCTAGACCCCAAAAAAATGGTCTTTATTTGAATAAGTATTGCCTAATCATCGGAAATTGCCTATTCTTTATTTCGAGCACATAGCGAGGTATGGAAAAATGTCTAATCCCAATAATGATAGTTTTTCTTTGGAACTTCTACTTATCCTCCTGAAAGGGGCTCTTTTTTTGCGTAGGTATGATCGGCTTATTCACTTGCTGCAGAATATCGAACGTCAATTTTTTTGCCTTTAATCGAGTCATCAATATTTGTAGTCTATTTCTGGTGAAAGCTTAAAAATGATAGTAGTCATTTTTACCCCTATACTCTATATATAAGCACCTAAGGTATTAAAATAATAACTTAATCTTAAGAATTTATTAATTAACAAGTAACCTAATGAAAAGTGCCCCTCCTTAAAGAGGGCGTTATAATGCGCCAACATAGAGTTTCTATTTTTAAAAAAAGGAGCAGGGCCATGAAAGATATTAAAATACTTGGTGTTGGTATTTATTGCAAAAGGGGTTTTTCAACTGTGTGGGATTGATGAGTGGGGTAAGGTGATCCACACGAGAGGGGTTAGGCGCTCAATATGTGTCCACTGTGGCAAGGCCTTAAGGTGG
>NZ_CAJRAM010000039.1 GCF_907164965.1 Coxiella endosymbiont of Ornithodoros maritimus | reverse complement strand
GCAGCTTTTCTCACTATTTCATCAACTGAACTGCTTTCGTCATGTATAGAGGAAATTTTATTCGCGCACGACATTTTTTGATAAACGAATATTTTTTGATAAACAAATAATTTAATTAAAATTCTTATCAATTTTTAAAAAATTACTATCTATGATCGGAAATTGTCGTGTGCAAAAAATTAGTAACAATGATGCGATTTAAAATAAAAAAGTTTACAATAATTTTTAAGGGCATAATAAGAATACTGTGAAGCGTTATATTCATAGCTGGGGGTCGTAAAAAGTTCCCATGTTCTCAAAAATAATTTGAATTTCAGTAGTGAGGGGTATTTTTCTATAGAGGTTCTCAGATCTAGGGAAAGATATTTTAATTAAATTAAATTGGTTATTGAGTTAAGATGCTGGATTCACCCCGTAGGGAGATTAGTATGGCGGACGAATGGATCATTTAGATTACGGTAATCCTTTAATAGAATTAACATTGAGAGCAACATGAATGAATATATCGATTTAGAAACGCAAAAAGCCGAGAGAATAAGTGATTACCGTTCTTCTAATTGAAGACCATCTGTTAATTCGTCAAGCTATGCGGTTAATGCTTGAGGAAATCAACGGAGTTCGAATTGTGAGAGAGGTGGGGACAGGAGAGGAATGGCTAAAACTAAGGCGTGACAAAAAACCGGATGTAATTACCCTTGATTTCCAATTAACCCTTGATTTCCAATTACCAGATACGAATGGACTTGAGCTTTCAAGAAAGTTTCTTTGTCGTGACTCCACTATCAAGATACTTATGGTGACAGGGATGGAAGGAGATCTGCTTTCGATGCGATTGTTGGAAGTGGGTGTGAGGGGGTTCATTACGAAAAGCAGTGATACAGCAGAATTGGAGCAGGCAATTCGGGCAGTGTATAAGGGTCAGCGTTATATTAGCTCCGCCATTGCCAATCGTCTTGCTTTGAGTAAGACAACAACAGCCGCGACTTCACCTTTTAAAAAGCTGAGCGATCGAGAGATGGAAGTTTTACTCTTGTTGGCAAAAGGCAAAAAAGCGAAGGCGATTGCCAAGCAATTACATATTACTGGAAAGACCGTGAATTCTCACCGCTATCGCATATTTGAAAAACTGGGCGTTAAAAACGATGTTGAGCTGATTAAACTAGAGGTCCAATATGGATTGCTTGAAAAATTGATAAGACCTAAGATGTCTATCTGGCTCAGCTTAGCGAATTGTAAGCAGACCTTATTGCGTGTGATAAGCCACTATTGGTGCAAAAAAGCTTACATATAATAGTAATAAACCCAAGATAAGTCCAAAGAGGCTAAAGAGAAAAGGTATTTTATCTAAATGCTCTTGGATGAGCCTTTTCCAAGCACTCACGAAAATTACCCGAAAAACGCCAATACCTAACATAAAAAGCCCAATTATCGTGACAACGATTTGCCAAGTTGGTGCGAAATTATTGTGTTGCATGAAAGCTAAAGAGCCAAAAATAATGGGCAATACACCGCCCATGATATAACCCGATTCGCTATGCAGCATATTTCTCGCCATAACGGCTGCATCGTCTAAGTTGAATAAGATGCCTAGAGATAAAATAACAGAAATGAGTCCAAACCAACGAGCGAAAATGATATATGACATTTTTTACCTGCCTGTAAGCCCCTTTTTACTATTGGCTTTAGAGAATATTATCAGTATATTAGTGCGGAAAAAAGTACTTTCTTTAACCAATAGTTGGTTAAACCGTACCCAGCGGGAATACAATGATCAAAAAAAATTGGGTAAATCCTAATAAATATTTAAAAAATATACTAAAGTTTTTGCTATTTGTTGGCGTCCTTGTCGCAGGGCTAAGCTTGGTAGGCTGTCATTCTTTAAGGGGTGGTGGCATTCTGCATCCTGAGGGGACTATTTCGTTTGAAGAAAGGCAGCTCTTTTTTGACTCACTGGCTTTAATGCTCATTGTAGTCATCCCTGTTTTTATTATAAGTTTTACTTTTATCTTTCGCTATCGGGCGGGACATAAAACCTCGGACTACAAACCTAACTGGGGGCACAGCGTCCTTTTAGAAACCATCTGGTGGGGGGTGCCTTGCGGAATTATTATAATTTTGGGAATTATGACTTGGAGCTTAACTCATAAATTAGACCCTTATCGGAAGATAGACGTTCCGGGCAAACCGCTGTTAATTCAGGCAGTGGCCTTACCTTGGAAGTGGCTCTTTATTTATCCGGAACAAAATATTGCGACGGTTAATTACCTAGAACTCCCCAAAGAGCAGCAAATCGAATTCTGGTTTACGAACGATAACGTTCCGATGAGCGCTTTTTTTATTCCGGAGTTAGGAAGTCAAATTTATACCATGGCCGGCATGCGAACCAGGTTGCATTTGCTTGCATTAAAAGAGAGAAACTATTGGGGACTTGATACGCAATATAACGGCGATGGATTTTCGGATATGCGTTTTAAGGTGAAAGTCGTCGAGCCTGATGAGTTGCAGCATTGGTTTGAAAAAGCTAAGAAATCCAAGGAACAACTAACACTTAAACTTTATCAAAACCTGATTCAGCCTTCTACAAAAGATTCTGTGCGGTATTTTTCATCCGTAGCGCCTAATTTATTTCCGCAAATAATCATGAAATATAAGCAAACCACGAGGATCCCCAGGCATTGGGTTATTCCTCAGAGTGATTAAATTAATTAAAAAGGGGTCAACGATGTTAGAAAAACTTATTTTTGGTAAATTAACACTGGATGCTATTCCCCTTCACACGCCGATTATTATGTGGGCGGGGGTTTTTATGGCAGTAATTTTAGTCGGTATTCTAGTCACCATTACCATTACCAAAAAATGGTCTTATATCTGGCATGAATGGATCACTTCCGTCGATCATAAAAAAATCGGCATTATGTACGTTCTTTTGGCTGGCGTGATGCTACTCCGAGGCTTTTCGGATGTTATTTTGATGCGCTCGCAACAAGCGATTGCTGCGGGTGCCAATATGGGTTATTTGCCGCCTCAACATTACGACCAAATTTTTACCGCGCATGGTGTTATTATGATCTTCTTTGTAGCTATGCCATTAGTATTTGGACTGGCCAATATTGTCCTGCCTTTGCAGGTCGGCGCTCGAGATGTTGCCTACCCTTATCTGAACTCCTTTAGTTTTTGGATGACCTTTGCGGGGGCAATGTTATGCAACGTTTCTTTGGTTATTGGTGATTTTGCGGCAACGGGTTGGTTAGCGTATCCGCCACTTTCAGAACTCCATTATAGTCCTACGGTAGGGGTCGATTATTTTATTTGGGCCTTACAGATCGCGGGGGTGGGGAGCCTTCTGGGAAGTATTAATTTTATTGCCACGGTTGTGAAGATGCGCTGTCCTGGAATGACTTTTATGAGGATGCCGATTTTTGTTTGGACGACGTTTTGCTCCATGATTTTAATTGCGTTAGCCTTCCCGATTTTAACGGTTTCCTTGGCCTTATTGACGCTGGATCGCCTTTTGGGAATGCACTTTTTCACCCAATATGCCGGTGGCAATATGATGATGTACATCAATTTAATTTGGGCATGGGGCCACCCTGAAGTTTATATTTTAATTTTGCCGGCTTTTGGCGTTTTCTCGGAAGTGGTTGCTACTTTCAGCCAGAAAAAATTATTCGGTTACGTAACGATGGTGTATGCCACTTTTGCCATTACCTTTTTATCTTTTATTGTATGGCTTCACCACTTTTTCACGATGGGAAGTGGAGGGGATGTGAATGCCTTCTTTGGTATCGCGACGATGATTATTGCCGTACCCACCGGGGTAAAAATCTTTAATTGGCTTTTCACAATATATAAAGGTAGAATTATTATGCGAACGCCAATCTTATGGGTATTCGCTTTCTTTATCACCTTTACGATCGGTGGAGTGACCGGTGTGTTAATGGCGATCCCTCCTATTGATTTCCAAGTTCATAACAGCCTGTTTTTAGTTGCGCATTTTCATAATGTGATTATCGGTGGGGTGCTTTTTGGATTTTTTGCGGGATTAATTTATTGGTTTCCTAAAGCGTTTGGTTTCCAATTAGATGAGCGCTTAGGTCAATGGTCTTTCCTTTTTTGGGTGACCGGTTTTTATATGGCGTTTATGCCACTTTATCTGCTTGGTCTGATGGGGGTCATGCGTCGACTCAACCATTACGCTGATGTTACGCTTCAACCTTATTTTGTTGTTGCTGCAATTGGTGCTGCGTTGATTATGATAGGCATTCTTTTGCAAATTGCTCAGATCATTGTGAGCATAAAGAATCGCGATAAATTGCGGGATAAAACAGGCGATGTTTGGAACGGCCGAACGTTTGAATGGTCCGTTGCTTCGCCTGTGCCTTTTTATAATTTTGCCTTTATACCCAAGGTTGAAGAACGAGATCAATATTGGGAGGACAAGAAAAAGGCAAAGATGGGGGGGCGTCTTTTAAGGGTTAACCCAAAGCATATTCAATATAAAGATATTCATATGCCTAGAAATACTTCTGCCGGCTTTGTTATTGCCATGTTCGCGGGTGTTTTTGGTTTTACCGTTGTATGGCACATGTGGATTCCGGCCATTATTGGAATCGTAGGCGTTATTACTACCGTAATCGCCCGAACTTTTAGTAAAGACATCGATTATTATGTTAAAGCAGAAACTGTCAAACAAATTGAATTACAAGATTATGAGGAGTCATTAACATGAGCGTAGACACAGCCACTGCCGAACATCATCATAACGCCGATGCAACGGATGTCTTCGGTTTTTGGCTTTATATCATGACCGATTGCATTTTGTTTGCTTCCTTGGTTGCTACTTTTTTAGTATTACACCATCCCGGCGCGGTGGGCCCCCCTTTGAAGCCCTTGATTGATTTGCCATATGTGCTAGTCGAAACCTTCTTTCTATTAGCCAGTAACCTTACTTTTTGTTTAGCTATTTTTGGAATTAATAAAAATAAATTATCAGCAGTTATTTTTTGGTTGATCCTCACTTTCATTTTGGGCGCAGGGTTCGTCGTTATGGAAGTGATGGAATTTTTTCATCTAAGCGCTGAAGGATACAGTTGGACTGTGAGTGGTGCTGCTTCAGCCTTTTTTACTTTAGTGGGCACGCACGGTTTTCACGTTACAATGGGCCTACTTTGGATCTTAATTATGATTATTCAATTGCCGATCCTTAAAATAAATAAAAACACCGCCAGGCGAATGGTTTATCTCGGACTGTTTTGGAATTTCTTAGATATTGTTTGGATTTTTCTTTTCACCATCGTCTATTTGATGGGAGCTATTTTATGAGCGCAATGCTTTCTGAAGAATCATACGGTACAGGTAAGAAAAAGTTAAGTATATACATCGTTGGGATGATCTTATGCATTATTCTAACTTTAGTTTCTTTTATGACGGTCATATACTCAACCTTTTCCGCAAATACCCTGGTGGCCATTATATTTGTATCTGCTTTAATACAATTTATCGTCCAGGTAGTTTGTTTTTTACGTCTGAATGCGAAAAACGAACAAAGTAGAATGAATTTAATGCCTTTTATTTTCACTATCATAATTCTGTTCGTATTGATCGGCGGCTCATTATGGATTATGTGGAGCTTGCATTATCGCATGATGTACTAATTATTACAGACAAGTCGTTTATACCATGGTCAGCTGAACCTACGGAATACAGGCTCTTTTCAGTCTCATTTTGTATAGGATAAGGATTGGATGAGAAAAATTTGAAAATTTCTTTTAAGCTATCCGCGAAACACGTCCGACTGAAGTTAAGCCTTTTCCCTGACGTATTTCGCGGATAGCATGGGTTGTCTAGCAATTAGGAATATGAGGCTTATCACAAATAAGTAGTTATTTTTTTACCCATTGATTTATCTTCTACTTGATGAAGTGAAAAACAAAACTCAGGAAGAGCGACATCTCGTAAGTAAATTGAAGTGGCAAGCTGAATCATATCAATTGGCAAACCCTTTTGAAAAGTATAATCTTTTAAAGATATAAATTTTTATCATCTTTGAAAGAATCAATGACTTTTTTAGAATTTTTTTGGACATCATAAGCACTAGGACATTTTAAAGTTTTTAGCTTTTCTAATAATTCTTCTTTATTATCATCTACAAACCTTTTGGTGCCACTTTCTAAAAGTAATTAACGACCTTTTCATTGAGGGTAAGAGAACTTTTTCTTTCAAGAATAGAAACAGATAAAATACTAAAAACACCTTCTAGCTTTGACAAACGCTCTTAAAAATTATACTTTTCTAGGTGATCAATTTTTTCTCGATAACAAGCAAAAGAGCTATCATTGTTGCGGTAAGAGTGATAGCGCTTACAAGTAATGGTAATCTGATTGATAGAAAAATTTTCCAACCCACAGGAAGAAGATTCATGTTCCCTGTATATATTTAATATTGAAATTTATAATGGACTTTAACACAAAGTTAGTTTGTATAGAACCTTTAGTAAGTAAGAACAAACAAATGTTAACTAATTTATTAGTTATAAAATATTTTTAATGTGAGAGGCTATCTTGCAGGCAACTTTGATCTCGATTTCTTTTGCTATCCTAACGGACCGACATTCGATATTTCACTCAGGCTTTTGCAGTTTTTTGAAAATTTTTTGGGAAAAATTTAGAAAATTTCAACCAGTCGATTATAATCTATTTTGACTCTAATGGCGCGCCCGGACGGATTTGAACCGCCGACCGCCTGGTTCGTAGCCAGGTACTCTATCCAACTGAGCTACGGGCGCGCGTCATGAACTCACTGATTGTACCGAGAGTTTTCAAACTGTCAACTGAACTATGCCATGCCATATCTACACGATAGCTGATGATCAGTGACTGGGAAGAGCTCGTTGCTCAATCGGGATTCAAAACTTCGGAAGGGTTGAGATCAGGAGAAGGCAATTTATCTAGTTGTGGTGATTTTTTAGAAAACAACTTATCTATCACAATCTAGAACACCGGGGTCGTATACAGGGTAATTAATTGTGAAAAAACAAGACCGCCGACGATAGAAATCCCAAATCTTTGGCGGGTTTCCCCGCCAGCGCTGATGCCCAATGCGATGAGCAGTGCTGCTATAATTACTGAAACGGTTGTCATATCATAATGGGACGAGAATGAATCGAACACGCTTGACGGATGGCTTGTTTAGCGTCCAACCCCTATTTGCGCATGGCATCTAATGCGAAACCCACCATAATAATCCCATTCTTCTTGGTAATTCCAACCAACATAAATAAATCTAATAAAGTTAAAAATATTTAACTCTTAATTAAAGATATATAAGCACAGTAAAGCACCAAAAATAGAAAAAGGCAGAGTGGTTAAAATTTAATGGGATAAATAAAATTCTCATATAAAATCGCCAATACCATATAAATGATTAAAATAGTAAAATCTAATAAAAGTGGCGGCCTCGTTAAGGATTATTGGAATTTTTCAGCCGTGCCGATAAAATTACTACTTGCATCAATGGGTAAAGTTTGTTTAGCGAAGGCTTGGGCTTTAGCCGTTACAGTTCCTAACGAATAACTAGGTTGTAAATTAAAAGATAATGTAATGGCTGATAGTTGCTCATAATGATTAATGGCTAGCAGACCAGAAGTTTAAGACATCGTGACTAAATTGCTTAAAGGCACTATATTTCCAGTGGAAGATTTGATGGACAAGTTATTTAGCGAACCGTGCTATGCTGATCATTTGGGATCAACGTCCATAATTACCTGATAATCGCCGTCTAAACGCTTGATATTGCTTAATTGGGCTTGACCATACGCTGCATACAAGGTTGATTCAATTTGCGCGGGGGTGATCTCCAATGTAGCTCTTTTATCTCGAAGAATACGTAATTGTAATTCGGGATTATTTAATTGTAAGGCTGTCTAGATCTTTGATGCCAGATATATGACTAAGCTTTGCTTGCATGTCATGGGTTGCGTTTTCCAATGATTGTAAATCCATCCCTTGTAACACATATTGCTAATGACTATTTATTGTCTTTTCTCCAATGCTAATAGCCGGCGGATTCGTCAGAAATATCCGTAATCCAGGCAACGATTGCAATTGATGATGTAATTGTTGGATAATTTTCATGGTGTTTGCTCTTCGTTAAGAGGTCGATTTTAATTTAATTAATAAATGGCCGGTGTTCGCGCTAGCGGAAGCATTGGCGCGTTAAGCGACGGAAGAAACCACCGCAGCGACATTCGGATTTTGCTGAATAATGCTTTTAGCTTGAGTTTGTCCGGTCACAAAGTTTTTATAATCAATGCATTCTGGAGCTTTTAGGCTGCTGAAAATCATTCCTGAATCTTGTGATGGAATAAATCCTTTGGGGAGTAAATAAAATAACAGAAAAGTCGCTTCGATAATAATGCCAGCAATACTCAGCAAAATACCATAATGGTCCAATGCCCAGCGTAAACTCGCTCCATAACTAGAGTGATATTTTACAAAAAATAGGCCAAACCAAGTCGGTTTTTTCTCCTTTTGGGAAGATTTCTCCTTTATTAATTGGTTACATAGCATGGGAATTAAAGTTAACGCGACAAAAGTCGAAAATAAAATGGAAATACCGACAACCGCAGCAAATTCATGGAATAATCACCAAACAATGCCCCATAAAGAATGTGAGGATAAATACAGAGACCAATGAAATAGTCATAGCTGTGACCGTAAAGTTGACTTCTTTTGAGTTCCTTAAACTGGTCGTAAATTTATCCATTCCTTTCTTAATATAGCGCACAATGTTTTCTAGCACTACAATGGGATCATCGATAATAAACCCCACCGCTAACACCAATGCCATCAACGATAAATTATCAAGGCTGTAACTGAGTAAATAGATCATCACAAAAGTAGTGATTACAGAAATGGATAAAGACAAAGCGGCGATAGTTGTCAAAGAAAAATTCCGAAAAAATAAATAAACCACAACAGTCACCAAAAAGACCGCAAATAAGAGCGTCAATTCTACATCATCAATAGCCGATTTGATAAACACCGCCTTGTTGTAGATTACTTGCAATTTTGCATCACCCGGCAATTTTTGGCTTAAGCCCGGTAACGATTTAAGCACTTTATTTACTACCGAAACACTTACTGCCCGGTTGACGCTGAATGGTCAAAACAATAGCGCGTTTATTGTTGTATTCCGTCAGCGCCTTATCATCCGCAATGCTATTTTTTACGGTGGTAATATCCTTTAATCGCACTGGTGACTCATTTTGATAACTTATAATGGCATTGCTAAATTGTTTCGCGTTATCCAATCCGCCATCTACCTTAATTAAGTGATGAAAGCCATCGGTTTGTAGAGTTCCTGTGGTTTGATTGCTATTTAAATCTTGTATAGATTGTTTAATGCCATCTAAACTTAATCCACGACTTTTGACAGCGTTAGGGTTAAGGTGAATGCGAGCAGTGTATTATTGTGTGCCGAAAACATTAACCGTCGCAACTCCATTTAACATGGATAAATTGGGGGGCGAGATAATTTTCTGCAAAATTATCTAGTTTTGTCATCAATAAGTGATCAGCGCTCAGAGCTAGGTATAATACGGATTAATCGGCTGGATTCATTTTACGAATAGTCGGTGGATCTGGCATTTGACTCGGCAAACGGCGAGCGACTTGAAGTAATGCCGATTGCACATCTTGAGCTCCTAAATCAATATTACGAGTCAATGCAAATTGCATAATAATTTTTCTGGAACCGGCAGAACTTACCGAGCTCATTGACTCAATCCCTGAAATCGTACTTAATCCTTTTTCCAAAGGAGTCACGACGCGTCATCTAACATCTGGCGGCTTTTCTTAGCCAGATAAGTTAAATCACCGTTGGCCTCTGAATTCCTTTGAGCCTTTGAGCGGCGCGCTTCCATCGCTTTTGCTTTGGCGATCTTGATTGGGTTTTGGAGGCCACTTTTCAGCATGTTATAGGTATCCACCAGCAAAACGCAATCATTAGGACAGCCCCTCAGCAAAATCGCGAAAGGCGGATAATTTATTGTCATAATTTTGGACAAACGAATGCGCCATTGTCCCTATGACAGGAATGCCATAGTCTCTTCCTGTGGCTACATGGCTTGTCGCATCGAAGTCGCCAATTACAGCAGAGCGGCTGGCATAGTAGCTTGCAAGGCCTGACAGCTCTACGAAATCCAAAATCGACTAAGGCGCGCTCTTCGGTAACTTGGCGTATTCGGCTGGTTTTGGTGGCGATTAGCGTTTGGAAATTCAAGATATTTAATAGCAACGTTTCCACAATCTGTGCTTAAATCAAAGGCGCTTCTACACTCAACATGGCTCACGTTGGAAACACCACATAGCCTTCGCGGGAGGCTATAAATGGTGTCGGTGAAGCGAAAATTCCTAAGACAATTGAGAAATGCAGGATGGAGGACTTGACGATGAAAAAATTCAATATCTTTTTCATCAAAACGAAGGTTTTCAAGGATAGCAAGTAGACCCCCCAAAAGTCCGCAAAAATAGCGCAGTCTCCTTCAAACGGCAACTTTTGGAAGAAATAATCGAAGACAGCAGAGTGATTTTTTCCACTTCAGGAAATAAACTTATCCTATCGCCAGTTGGTATTGATCAGTGTAAGTGTCTGTTAAGTGAAACATTGATGATCCTTTGGAATAAAAATATACGTCAGTACGCCTTGAATTACTATCCTGTTTTCTCACTTAGGCGGGCAGCTTGACCTTACGAAGAATCGCCGTAGAATCGAGCATATGAATATCGCTATTTTTCTGACATTTGTGCGCTTATCGGCTATCCCGATTTTTGGAATTTTTTATTTTTTACCTTTTCGGTGGACGCATCCGGTAGCCGCTTTTATTTTTATCGTTGCAGGAATTACGGATTGGTTAGACGGTTATTTGGCGCGCAGCCTTTCGCAGACGACCGATTTTGGTGCTTTCCTCGACCCAGTAGCCGATAAACTATTGGTGAGTGCTGCCTTGGTTTTGATGGTTGGTGAGAATTACGTGACTTATCTAGCCGTTCCCGCTGCAGTTATCATCTGCCGAGAGATCCTTATTTCAGCTTTACGCGAATGGATGGCTGAATTGGGCAAACATACAAGTTTAGCAGTCACTCTCTTATCAAGAGTCAAAACTCTGTTGCAAATGCTAGCTTTAATATTATTGATAGGATATGCGCCGGGCTTTCCAGCGGAACTGCTGTGGGGCGGCGTTATTTTACTTTGGATAGCCGCAGCCTTAACCATCTGGACCATGATCATTTATCTAAAGATTGCCTGGCCAGACTTGACAATGCCTCGCGAACAGTAATAATAGCTGATCTAGAGGCGGGAATAGCTCAGCTGGTAGAGCACAACCTTGCCAAGGTTGGGGTCGCGAGTTCGAATCTCGTTTCCCGCTCAAGGGTTCTTTATTTTTAACCCCTTGTTTTAACTTGAAAAAATTTATATAATCAGGAGGTTGCGGAATTATTATCCATCCTGAATTATTATCCATCCTGGCTGCTGATTTAGGCTCGATTTTTCCACTTAATCGTATGCTGCGCATCTTCAACCTTTCCGAATTACTCTCAGGTTCACTACGAATAGCCAGTATTTGCTCAACCTCTTCGTACTTCAGAGTAACACGGCCTTCATTACTGAAGGCAACCGGTATACCGAGGAGTTGATTACGGTTGAACGCTAAATCGAGATGGTCCTCGGAAGTTAGTAAAAGATTCTTGTGAGCGCAAATTGTCCAAAGGTGTTCGAGATTATTCAAGGTTATTTTTTGCTCTATTTAGGGCGGAACAAAGCGTGAAAGAGTTGCTTTGTGCGCATGCTGTTAAGTT
>NZ_CAJRAM010000038.1 GCF_907164965.1 Coxiella endosymbiont of Ornithodoros maritimus | reverse complement strand
AAAGATTTTCTGTTAATTCGCGTCGCATAAATACACCATTCAAAAAATTAAAATTCTGGCGTCTAAAAATTTTATTGCGCATAGAATAGCTAATACAGGAGCAAATAGATCGGAAATATTGAAGAAGGGACGTTCGTTAATGTTAAGTTGCTAACGTCCCCGTTCTCCAATTTTATTTGAATAAATAGATAGGCTGACCCATTAAAAGGGGAAGTTTTCTATTATATTTCTATCTTTTAAAATTTTCTACCTTTTAAAATTGATCAATTCAACTACTTTACAGATACCTTTTAGCTTATTGATTTGAAAGTGGAAATCTGGTGCCCGGGGCCGGACTCGAACCGGCACGGGTTATTAACCCGAGGGATTTTAAGTCCCTTGCGTCTACCAATTCCACCACCCGGGCTCAGAATGAGCGTGGCAATAAATCTGGTATTTATAAACAGATAACAGATACAGGCTGAGGCCGGACTCGAACCGGCGTACGCGGCTTTGCAGGCCGCTGCATGGCCACTCTGCCACCCAGCCATATCAGTTTACATACCAACATACCAGGGCACGCTGCCCATGTTAGCTTACTCTTAATCTCGACTCAACTACTATTGTTCTGCCAAACTGATGAGGTACTCGGCAATATTGAAACTCTTTGATAAGAGGCGCCCGATTGAAAGGAGTTCAAGCGCTTAGAGTGGCACGTGAATGGTGTTCATTTTCTGTTATCGTACAAAAAGCTTAAAATAATCTATTTAGCTTACTGTTATTTAATTCAGGATGCTTCTCCTTAAGCATATTTGATGATTAGATTAAATTAACTGAATTATCTAATTCTTTTTTAATGCCTCAGCCGCTATTATTTTTTGTTTTTTAGGGTAACCCGCGTTAAAAAATTTAGCTATATTAGGATGGATCTAAGTTTCTTTTTCTCTTCTCAATATTTTTAAATATGCTTTAAATAAGACTACTGTAACATAACTTATCAGTTTTTTTCTAAAAAAATTTTTTGAAAAATGAGCTAATAGCAATTGTCAATTCTTAAATATAATAATGTCCATCAACTAGGTTGAAAATTCTAGAAAGTTTAAATTCTGATAAGCGTCAGTAAATAAACATTTCATTAATATGTCAAAATATGTTTTTATCGGCCGGGAGCCAATTATTTTTATTTTTTTGAAAGCAAGGGGCGCAGAGTTAGAAAATATTTTTTTAATTGATTGATTGTCAAAAGCCTCCTTACGAGTTGCAATGAATTCTAAAAGCTAGAATAGCTAGATATAGAATTTATATTCATAGCTATCAATAATTGTGACATTTGAATTAGGAGCTGATTTTTTATGAATTCTAAATAATAAACCGGAAAGTGAAAGTGAATTTCATGTAGTTCTTTTATTAAAATTGCATATTTTTTTCTAAGAGAGAAGAAATATGTTTGTTAGCCATTTTAAGTAAATTATTGTCTGAAATAAAAGATCACTCTATAGCATAAACACAATCGAGTAAATTGCGTAGTGGACGGTCTTCTTTATTAGAATAGCTCTCTTTGATTAATTTTTGGAAAAAGCTTAATAAATAAAAGACCAGTTTATATCACGGATACAACTATTCTCATCAATCTCAAAATATTTTTGACCAAGGCTATCGTTAGGAGCTGAGTCCGATGCAGAGCGTCACAGTTGAATATTTGTACTTAATCACTCTAGAATAAAAATAAATAATATTTGCATAAGTAATGAGCCGGTAATGTTAACAATTAACGCCTCTATGGCAAATTGTTTACCTATTAAGAAGGTATATCAAGTTCGATACCCAATAACGTGCAACGCCGCCGGCTCCGCATCCTAAAAAAATGAGTAGCATATTTATTCAAAACTTCAATGACAGAATCTTTCTTTTAATTAGAAGAAGTCAAAACTTAAAGGAGTTTTTTATAGGTTTTGCAAATTGATTCAACAACGAACAGCGCTGCGTGTGGTAGGGCATAGAATTTTTATAGCATTTTTCGTTACCTTTTCTAATACTTCAATGAGATCAAAATCAATATTAAGCGGCGGTAGCCAATAGAGCGTATTCCCGATGGGGCGCAGCAATACCCCTTGTTTTATAGCCTCTTGATACACTTCGTAGCCTAAACGGGGGCGACCTGCTTCCGGAATTAAATCAGCAGCAACAATAGCACCAATGCCCCTTACATTTTTTAATTGGCCCGTTTCTTGTGCAACTTGAGTCATCTTTTTTAACATGAACTTGCCTAATTTATGAGCTCGTGCACATATTTTTTCTTCAGAAAAAACTTTTAATGTAGCTAATGCCACAGCGGCGGCTAATGCATTTCCAGAATAAGTATGAGAATGCAAAAAATCTTTTCCTGTTTGATAATCGTCATAGAAAAGCTGATAGATTTCATCTGAGGTTAGCACGACGCTAAAAGGCAAGAAACCAGAGGTTAATCCTTTTGAAAGACAGACAAAATCAGGAATAATTCCGGCATGTTCGCACGCGAGCATTTTCCCCGTGCGGCCTATACCTGTCATGATTTCATCGGCAATAAAATAAATGTGATTATTTTTAGCCCACTGAAACAATCGTGCTAGAAAATCTTGACTATAAATTTTCATACCGCTGGCACCTTGGACAATCGGTTCTACCAAAATAGCGGCTGCTGTTTCTGCGTGGGGTTTGAGCAAACGTTCAACCCCCTCCCAGTGTCCTGAACAGTCGTTCCATTCTGGGGCTTGCGTATTCAGCACGTAAGGAATTGATTCGATAAAATAAGGTTTAAATAGCATCGTCGAATAAGGCGCTCGATAAAGTCCAACGTCACTGACACTTAAAGCACCGACAGTTTCACCATGATAGCTATTTTTTAAAGCAATAAATTTCTTTCGCTTTTTATGGCCTTGAATAATTCTTGAATGTAAACTCATTTTCATTGCAATTTCGACCGCACAAGAGCCATCGCCTGCGTAAAATACTTTATTTAAACCGGGTAAAAGAGCGGCCAATTGTTGGGAGAGCGCTACAATAATTTCGTTAGTGGTATTAGCAAAAATAATATGTTCAAACTTTTCTAATTGCTGTTTTAAAGTTTCTTTTAATTTAGGGTGGTTATGGCCCAATGATTTACACCACCAACTGGAGATCGCGTCAATTATCTTTTGGCCATTGCTGAGTTCAATATAGCTACCATAGGCTCTTTTAATAATAAGTGGCTTAAACTGCTCGTAATCTTTCATTTGGGAGCAGGGGTGCCAAACATGTTGACTGTCTAATCTCTGTATATCGTTTTCTAACATTTGGTTAACCTTTTTGAATTTTTAAGTTGACTCAGTGAAAAGAGTAACATAAACTTTTTTTAGTGCAAATTGGGCGGTTATTTCTATTTAAGGGTTAAAACGCAACCAATTATTACTATAACTGCTAAAGACTAAAAAACTTAAAGCCCGTTATCCCCGCCTGCGCGGGGATAACGAAGTCAAACTTTGATCACGAAGCCTAAAATTGAAATGGCTGTGATTGCTGGGAAATGATATGAGCTCAATTGCTGCGGTTAATCAAGTCGAGTTTTTTATATTCTATTAATTAATTTGGGGAGAAGGACAAGTGAAGGGAAATAATTGGAATCAAGCATCCGTTGCTAAATTATTTGAATTACCTTTTTTTGAATTGCTTTATAAAGCTTATGAAACACACCGATCGCATTTTGATGTGCGGGATATGGAGCTGTGTACGCTTTCCAGTATTAAAACAGGAACGTGCCCTGAAGATTGCGCCTATTGTCCTCAAAGCGGTCATTATAAAACTGATGTTGAAAGGGAAAAATTAATTAAACTTGAAGCTGTCTTAGAGCAAGCTAAAGCAGCAAAGGAAAATGGCGCCCGGCGTTTTTGTATGGGGGCTGCGTGGCGAAGTCCGCCGAAGCACGAATTACCTAAAGTGTTTGAAATGATCAAATCGGTTAAAGCACTGGGGTTAGAAACATGCGTAACCTTGGGAATGTTAGATCAGGAGCAAGCGCTCCAATTAAAAGAAGCCGGTCTTGATTTTTATAATCATAATCTCGACACTTCGCCTGAATTTTATAAAAAAATCATTACCACACGCACGTATCAAGATCGGATCGAAACGTTGAAAAACGTGAGAAATGCAGGCATTAATGTTTGCTGCGGCGGAATTTTAGGAATGGGTGAGTCTCGAGCAGATCGGATTCAACTGTTATTAGAACTTTATCAATTACCAGAGCCGCCCAACAGTATACCAATCAATCAATTAATTCCCATTAAAGGAACTCCATTGGAAAATATAAAAGCGACTGATCCTTTTGAGTTTGTAAAAACGATAGCGACCGCTCGTCTTCTTTTTCCTACTTCGGTAATACGATTATCCGCTGGGCGTGAAGCAATGAGCGATGAGTTGCAAGCTTGGTGTTTTATGGCTGGCGCGAATTCCATTTTTTACGGTGATAAGCTATTAACCGCCAAAAACCCCGGTCAAAATCGCGATCTCAATTTGTTAAAAAAGTTAGGATTAAAAGTACCCGTTTTAACTGAAGAACATGCTTGCTACTGATATTAAAAATAAGCTTCAATGCCATGCTCAATCTGCTCTTTTACGTAAACGAATTGTTGTTGCAGAACGTAAAGAAGCGCGGGTCAATATAAATGGCAGAGATTGTATCAATTTCTGTAGTAACGATTATTTAGGATTAGCGAATGATCCAGCGGTGAAGGCGGCTTTTATTCGCGGCGTTCAACAATATGGGGCGGGTAGCGGTTCTTCGGCTTTGATTTCGGGTTATTTTAAGCCCCAAAAAATGCTAGAAGAAAAATTTGCTGCATTTTTGAATCGAGATTGCGCTATTTTTTTTAATTCAGGATATTTGGCAAATTTAGGGGTGATAACTTCATTGGCTGATCGAAAGCAAATTATTCTTTCTGATAAATTGTGCCATGCCTCGTTATTGGATGCGATACAACTTTCAAGAGTAAAACATTATCGTTATCCACATCAAAATTTCGAGCGACTCAAATTTTTAATATCTTTCAAAAGAGCTCATTTTTTAGTGACGGAAGGTATTTTTAGTATGGAAGGCGATATCACACCGTTGCCGTCAATAATTGATTTGATTTCAGACCAGGATATTTTGCTTATTGTTGATGATGCTCATGGGATTGGCGTTTTAGGTAAAAATGGTGGTGGCATTTGCGAATATTGGAATCTAACTCAAACGGAGCTCCCTTGTTTAATAACTCCTTTGGGAAAAGCGTTTGGTTGTGCTGGTGCTGTTGTTTCGGGTCGTAGTGAGCTTGTCGAGGCGGTATTGCAATTTTCACGAAGCTATCGTAATACTACTGCTTTACCGCCCGCGCTAGCATTAGCGGTTTCGAAATCGCTTGAAATTATTCAAACAGAGACTTGGCGTCGTGAGAGGCTCACCGCACTTTCTCAAACGTTTATCCAGTATTCTAAAAAGAATGGTCTAAAATTAATATCGGATGGCCCGACGCCAATTAAATGCTTACAAATTTGTGATAATCAAAAAACGCAAATTATTCAAGAGAAACTGATTGATTTTGGTTTTTTTGTCTCCTGCATACGACCGCCGAGCGTACCTGCGGGTGGTGCGAGAATTCGGATTTCTCTTAGTTGTTTTCATACCGAAACTCAAATCGTGCAACTGCTTGATCGACTGGCTTCGTTGTTATGTTAAGGGAACCGATTGTTTTTGTTTCTGGCTGGGGGGTTCATGCTTCTTTGTTAAAAGAAAATCCATACCTTGAAAGAAAAATTACTTTAATTGATTTACCCTGGTTGACAGAATTGACGCTTGAATCTGTGGTAAATTGTTTATTGTCTCAAATTCTCGATAAATCAATTATTTTAGGGTGGTCATTGGGTGGATTAATCGGAATTAAATTAGCTTCCCAATTTCCCGGAAAAGTCAAAAAACTTGCTTTAATTTCAAGTTCACCACGCCTTGTCGCTGACGCTAATTGGCCTGGAATTAATAAAAAGGACGCCGAGCAATTTCTTATTTTAGCTAAAGAAAATTTTAATAATTTGTTTGATTATTTTTTATTTTTGGTTAATTATCCAAATAAAGACTCAGCTTTTAAAAATCAATTAATCAAAAATGCCGTTGATTTTAAAAGAGATAAAAATTATTTGAGAAATTATCTTTCAATTTTATTTGAAACAGATCTTCGTGAAGAATATAGCCGTCTTAAAATTCCTTTATTTCATCTATTCGGAGAAAAGGATGCAATTTATAAAGTGGATTCAAAAGCGCTTGCCAGTTTAAATAAACAATCTAAAATTCATTCACTCCCTAAAGCAGGACATCTTCCTTTTCTGACTCATGCCCGGGAGTTTTATGATCGACTAATGCGGTTCGTTAATGATGATTAATTCGTTAAAAAAGCGTATTCAGCGCTCGTTCAATAAAGCGTTTGACACTTACGATGATTATGCTTCGATTCAACGCGAAATTTGCAAGCAATTACTGACACCATTGAAAGAGATGCGTATTCAAACAAAAATTATTGCAGATTTTGCTTGCGGAACTGGTATCAGTACTAAAGCTGTTGCCAATTCTTTTCCTTATCAAAATCTTTATGCAATTGACTTTTGTGAGAAGCTTTTGATGCAAGCCAAAAGTAAGTTAAAAGAATCTAACGTTGAGTTTATATTAGCGGATTTTGAAACTAATGTGTTCTTTTACAATTCCTTAGATCTTATCTTTTGTAATATGGGGTTTCAATGGGCTTTGGATCTAAAACAAACTTTTTTTAGATTATTTTCGCAGTTAAAGGCGCTTGGTGTGCTTGCTTTTTCAGTTCCATTGCTAGGGACCTTCTGTGAATTAAGGAATGACTGCCGAAATCCCTTTTTAACCGTGCAATCAATTGTTCACTTGTTAAAGGATGTGGGTTTTGAACTGCTTGCTACCGATGAAAAAATTTTTACTGATTCATTTGAATCGCTATTAGATGCTATTCGATCGATTAAATCCATTGGTGCGAACTGTTTGCTTTACCCGAAAAGAAACAAAGGCTTGTCACCGATGCTAATAGAAAAGTATAATACCGATACGACACTCACTTATCACATTGGATTTTTTATTGCGAAAAAGATAATACAATGAAGTTCTTTATTACAGGAACCGATACAGGGGTGGGAAAAACATACGTTAGTACTTTGTTGCTACATCAATTTAATAACAAGGGTTTTTCAACTTTTGGGATCAAGCCTATTGCTTCAGGTTGCTGTAGGATCAGCAATAAGCTTTACAATGATGATGCACTTGCGTTGCAAAAAGCTGCATCCATTAAGACGACTTACGAGCACGTTAATCTGATTGCGTTAGAATCCCCCGTCGCGCCACATATCGCCGCGAAATTGAATAATCAAGTTTTATCAAAAAACGATCTAGCAAGAATGATTAATCAAATTTTTAACCTCCCCGCCGACGTGTTTATTGTGGAAGGGGCAGGTGGATGGTTTGTTCCATTAAATGAAAAAGAATTCCTATCAGACCTAGTAAAATTACTTAAAATACCTGTCGTTTTAGTTATCGGCATTAAATTAGGTTGCTTAAATCATGCTTTTTTAACGGTAAAGGCCATGCTGCGGGAAAAAATACCCTTGGTCGGCTGGGTCGCTAATTGCATCGAGCCGGATGTCCTTTTTATGGCCGAAAATATTCAAACATTAAAAAAGAGAATAAAAGCTCCTTGCTTAGGAGTGATTCCTTATGGCGGTGCTGCTACTGGAAAACTTTTTATTCAGCCGTTGTTAAATTATTTTAGCAAAGTCGTGTCACCAGAAGAGAATATCCGTTGAGAACCATCTGAGAGTTGGACGGTTAAATAACCCTGTGAGTTAATTCCCAAGCTTTTGCCTTGGAGCTCTTGTCGGCCGGATTTTAATTGAATTTGCCTAGTAAGTAGATAGTCTTTGGTTTTCCATGAGGGCAAAAATTCGTTAAAACCTTTATTTTCAAAACAATAAATGCAGCTAACCAATTCATTAATTAATGCAGCACAAAGCTGATTCCGGTCTTGGTCCGTGGCAGTTAAATTTTTAATGGAAGTCCAGGGTTGATTGATTTTATCCTGTTCTTTTTCCATGTCTACATTAAGACCAATTCCAATAATTGCTGGACAAAAGCCATGTGTTTCCGCTTCAATTTCAATTAGAATACCGGCTAATTTTTTATCCTCACAAATTATATCATTTGGCCATTTAACGAAAATGGGTTTTGTCAATGGGCAGCTTTTTTCAATGGCATTACAAACGGCTAACCCGCAAACTAGACTTAAAGCGGCGAGCTCGCTGACATCTTTATTGAATGGATATTTCAAGGATAAATAAATATTTTGCCCAAAAGGCGAGTGCCAGGCGCGTTGGAAACGGCCTTTACCTTGAGTTTGCATTTCAGCTAAACAAATGTTTAGTTGTTGAGGGGGGCGGTTCACCCCTTTTAAATATTCGTTGGTAGAATTAATTTGCTCGAATAAATCAATTCGAACCGGTTCTGCTTGAACTCCATTTTTAATTTTTTTTGGGTCTAGCAATAGCAAGGGCTGCTCTAAACGATACCCCTTGCTTTTATCGGCGGTGATGGGAATCTCATATTTTTTGAGTTTTTGGACGGTTTTCCACACCGCCGTTCGGCCGATATTCAGGGCCTGGCCGATGGCGGTTCCGGGATGGAAGCGCCTGTCATTGAGAACTCCTATGATTTGAGCGAGATGATTTTGAGAATTTTTCATGGTTGGGAAACTAGATCTTTGTAAAATAACCCCTATTCCGCTGCGCTTCATACGGGTTACTTCTATTTTTCTACAGCGCTAAATGGTACACTATAAAGTATTTTTAGTATAGTTGACCCCTTATGATAAGACCTCTAGCTCTGTATGTGGGTTTGCGTTATACCCGGGCAAAATGCCGCAACCACTTTATTTCCTTCATCTCCCTGGTATCGATGTTGGGGATCGCGTTGGGGGTGGCCGTGTTAATTACGGTCTTGTCGGTGATGAATGGCTTTGATTATCAGATTCGCACCCATTTCTTTGCCCTTGCGCCCCAAGTAACAGTCATGACAGGGCAAAATATCGAAAAAACCTGGCCTGAATTACAGAAAACCATTGCTTCCAATCCCGAGATAGTCGCCTCAGCGCCGTTTGTCACGAGGATGGCTTTACTAAGTAACGAAGGAAGCGTTAGTGGAGCCACTGTCTTAGGCGTGGTGCCCTCGCAAGAGAGAAAAGTATCCCAACTTGAGGAGAAATTAGTGGGGGGAAGGTTAAGCAGTTTGAATCCCGGGAGATATAACATCATTCTCGGACTCAAACTGGCCGATCAATTGGGGCTTTCCATCGGCGATAAAGTTAGTCTATTCACCCCGCAAACAACGACAACCCCTCTGGGGATTTTCCCTCAATTTCGCCGTTTCACTATTAGTGGCATTTTCAGCACCAAAAGCGGTTTTGACTTTGATGCCGGGATTGCTTATATCAATATGCAAGATGGCTTTAGGTTGTTTTCGCAAGGTACAAGTGGGCTACATGTTAAAATAAAAAATCTTTATCAGGCACAGTTGGTCACTCAGCAGTTGCGAAAACTACTGCCCGGAGAGTTTCTGGTAACAAATTGGACAGAACAATTTGGTTCTTTTTTTAAAGCTATTACCATGGAAAAAACGATTATGTTTGTCATTTTATTATTGATTATCGGCGTGGCTATTTTTAATTTGGTATCTATGTTGGTGATGGTCGTTAATGCCAAGCGTGCAGATATAGCAATTTTACGCACGTTGGGCGCTACTCCTCGTACGATTATGTCTATATTTGTTATCCAAGGCGCTGTTGTGGGAATTATTGGGACGCTGATGGGGGTTATTGCCGGCGTTATTTTGGCGTTAAATGCAACCGCGATTGTCAATGGTATTCAACAAATTTTTCATGTGCAGTTTTTAAAGAGTTCGATTTACTTTGTGAACTTTTTACCGTCGCGTTTACAATGGTTTGACGTTCTTAATGTTTCCCTTATTGCATTCGCCTTAAGTTTGATTGCAACAATTTATCCGGCGTTTATCGCTTTCCGAACCGAGCCGGCGGAGGCATTGAGATATGAATAGTGAGCCAGTCATTCATTGCGAAAAATTAAGTAAAACCTATGTCGAAGCGAAATTGCGTGTGCCGGTATTGCATGAAGTTGAATTTTCCGTAGCTCCCGGCGAACGTATTGCTATCATCGGCGCCTCTGGTGCTGGCAAATCAACTTTTTTACAATTATTGGGTGGGTTGGATAAGCCTTCCAGTGGAAAAATATGGGTGAATGGAAACGATATCAATCAACTCTCTGAACGAGAAAAAGGCTTATTACGTAATCAACATTTGGGGTTTGTGTATCAATTCCATCATTTGTTGCCAGAATTTAACGCATTAGAAAATGTATGTATACCCTTATTAGTGCGTAGCGGGATCAAACCTAAACAGGCAAGACAAAAAGCATCGGCCTACCTTGAAAAGGTTGGCTTAAGTCACCGCCAAAAACATCGCGTTGCTGAGTTATCTGGTGGAGAAAAGCAGCGCATCGCTTTAGCGCGTGCTTTAGTAACTGAGCCATGTTGTGTTTTGGCAGACGAGCCCACTGGTAACCTCGATCAAAAAACAGCAGAACGGGTAGCTGATTTAACCTTACAATTGAATCGTTCGTTAAATATTAGTTTTGTTATTGTGACGCATAATCGTGAATTTGCTGACAAGATGGACCATGTATTGCTATTAGACCAGGGACGACTTCAGCCAGAGTCAGAGAGAAATCATTGAGGCAAACACGTCGTTATTTCATTGACCGGTGTGAAGGGCGGCGAACGCATTATTTTGGTGTACATCAATTTCCTCACTACTTAACCTGACTCTCTAAGCGAATTTAAAGAGTTGGCGCATTCATTAGGGGGTGATGTTTTGACCATAGTGAAAAGAAAAAGAAATCAACCGGAATCTAAATATTTTGTGGGAAGAAGGAAGGCAGAAGGAGTTCAGCAAACGGTGCATGATTTCAATGCAGATTTAGTTTTATTTAACCACGAATTATCTCCTGCCCAAGAGTGTAATTTGGAAAAATTATTTCAATACTGCGTTTTAGATCGAATAGGATTAATTCTCGATATTTTTGCTCAACGTGTGCATACCTTTGAAGGTAAATTACAAGTTGAACCGGCTCAATTAAAACACCTCAGTACCCGGCTGGCACGAGGGTGGGGCCACTTAGAGCGACAACGGGGTGGGATCGGTTTGCGTGGGCCGAGGGAAACTAAGTTAGAAACAGACCGACGTTTAATTGGCGGTCGCATAAAAATGATTATAAAGGGCTGGACAAAGTTGTCCCTCAGTGTCAACAAGGTCAGCGAGCATAAAACGATCCGCTGTTCGAACCGTTTTTTTAGTAGGCTACACGAATGAAAGGAAATTGACTTTATTCAATGCGATCACTGAAGCCAATGTTTATACAGCAGACCAACTTTTTGCAACCCTATACCCTACTTTTCGCCAACTCGAACTGCCGACACCAAGTAAAATTATTTTAGTCGACACACTGGGATTTATTTGTGGCCTTCTTCATGATTTAATTGCAGCATTTCGCGCAACGTTGGATGTGGTCGACGCCCATTCGCCAGATTTGTTAGTTATGCTTGATGAGGTGCAAAAGGTGTTAGAAACGATCTGCGCAGAAGAAGTACCCTAGTTATTTATTTATAATAAAATTGATTTACTTGAATCGAGAAAACCACGAGTGGATTATGATGAAAAAGGAAAATTCCGTCGTGTGTGGCTATCGGCCTTGACTGGAGAAGGAATCGATTTGTTGAATCAAGCAATTGTCGAATTATTGGCGGACGCTATTATGGCTTGTTACGTAACACTCGAAGCAAAAGAAGGTAAATTGCGTTCGACGTTATATAAAATGGGTGTCATTAAAACCGAAAAAATTGATCCTGAAGGTCAGATGCAATTGGTGCTTGAAATTCAATGAAAAGATTATCAACGTCTCTTTGAATATCATGCTCGACCTGTGGCTTGCCGTGAAGAGAGGTCAAGACGCGCGCGACATCCTTCAAGCTCCCGCGGTCAAGCCGCGGGCTAACAAGATTTAAGGTCTTTATTTAAGTGAAGAAGGAGTAGTAAATGAACGTCGTTATTTTAGGAACACAATGGGGTGATGAAGGTAAAGGCAAAATTGTTGATATGCTGACTGCAGATGTGGCTGCAGTCGTGCGTTTTCAAGGGGGACACAATGCAGGTCATACGTTAATTATCGATGGTAAAAAAACTATATTGCGTTTAATTCCTTCCGGGATTTTGAGAGAAGGTGTTTTGTGTTTGATTGGTAATGGGGTTGTTTTGTCTCCCCCTGCGTTAATGGAAGAAATTGAAGAGCTAAACGCAAAAGGAATACCCGTGACAGAGCGGTTGAGAATTAGCTCGGCTTGTAATTTATTATTGCCTTATCATGTGGCGCTGGATAAAGCGCGTGAAGCCAAGTTAGGCAGCAAAGCGATTGGCACGACGGGTCGAGGTATCGGTCCTGCTTATGAAGATAAAGTAGCGCGACGAGGCATTCGCGCGATGGATTTATTGCATCCCGGTCAGTTATTGGAAAAAATTAAAAAAGCTACGGCTTATCATAATATTCAATTAGAACATTATTATCATCAAACGCCACTGAATTATCAGAGTATTTATAATCAATTAATGGAATTTCGTGAAAAAATAAAACCGATGATCGGTGATGTTTCAGCACTTTTGGGTAATCTGCGAAGGCAAAATAAACATATTATTTTTGAAGGGGCGCAGGGTTCGTTGTTGGATATCGATTTGGGTACTTACCCTTATGTGACTTCTTCAAATACCACTGCAGGCAGTGCCGCGACAGGTAGCGGCTTTGGGCTATTGTATTTCGATCGTGTGCTGGGTATTACGAAGGCTTATGTCACTCGCGTTGGCGCAGGGCCATTTCCTACCGAATTAACCAATGAGGAAGGAAAAAAAATGGCGAAGCGTGGCAATGAATTTGGTTCAGTAACGAATCGTCCCCGCCGATGCGGATGGTTTGACGTAATTAGTATGCGTCGAACGATTCAAATAAATAGCTTAACGGGCATTGTATTAACTAAACTTGACGTATTAGATGAATTTGCCAAGATCCACTTATGCACGGCCTATCGTTTTGATGGAAAGGTAGTTAATGAACCGCCTTTTGATCAATCGTTATTAGAATCGTGCGAACCTGTATATGAAGAAATGTCGGGTTGGCAAACAACCACTTACGGCCTAACCGATTACAGCAAAATGCCAAAAGAAGCGCGCAATTATATTTCACGACTCGAAGAACTCTTGGGAGTCCCGATCACTATTATTTCTACTGGCCCCGATCGTAAGCATACAATCATTCGCCAGGCGGTTTTTCATCAAGTCATTACTGCAAAAGAATAGATAGAGGTTCCCGTATTCCACTTCGCTCCATACGGGCTACTTGGCGATAGCCCTCGTTGTATCCTCAGAAGTTTTAGATTTTCATTAATGGTCTCGCGAACAGCCAATGAGAAATAAACAAGCCAACAAAATAACTAGAAAACGTTTTATCAAATTTCCTCCTTAATAAAGGGTTACCACTAGATACACATAATGATCGACAAGCAGGGCAGTAAATAGAAACATCAAATACCAGATACTGTACTGGAATGTCCGTATAGGTATTTCCTTGCGCTGGCTAGTCAACAAACGAATGGCCCAATAAAGAAAGCCTAAATTTAATAGACAGACACTTGAAAAATAAATCCATCCGGATGTCATGATCACAAAAGGTAAAAAACTAATTGCTGTTAATAATAGTGTATAGAGTAGGATATTAATTTTGGTATAAGTGATCCCATGCGTATTTGGCAACATGGGAATATTGACTTTAGCGTAATCATCAATCCGGTGAATAGCTAGCGCCCAAAAATGGGGGGGGGTCCACAGAAAAATGATAAGTAATAAAATTAAAGCGGGTGGATCGATGTGACCAGTTACGGCCACCCATCCTAAAAGTGGCGGTGCGGCGCCTGCTAAACCGCCGATGACAATATTTTGCGGAGTGGTATGTTTTAAATAAAGCGTATAAAAGCCAGCGTAACCGATCAAGGTAATAAAAGTGAGTAAGGCGGTCAGTAGGTTTACAAAACCGATTAAAATAATCATCGATAAAATACAAAGGATGCCTGCGAAAATAAGGGCGTTTTTTCGGTTGATTTTCCCTTGCACAATGGGGCGCCGATAAGTTCGTCGCATTAATTTATCGAGGTGATGTTCGAGCAAGTGATTAATCGCTGCGGCAGAAGAAGCGGCAAGCACAATTCCTAAGTTACCAAATAAAAAAACGCGCCACGATACAATGCCTGGGCTGGCTAAACACATCCCGACAATGGCCGTTAATAACATTAATAAAACAACGCGGGGTTTGCAGAGCTGAAAATAATCCCACCAGGTTGTGCTTGTCTGTGTTGTCGATATGATTTCAGTTCGCGTTCTCATTTCTGCACCTGAGTGACGTTGTTATGTTTTTGGTAAAGTATCACGGTTGCTGGAAACACCATAATGACGAGTATGATAAAAGGAATAACGGTCCAGAAAATTTCAACGCTGATACGTTCATGAAAATTGGTAGGAACGGCGCCTCTGGATTTACGAAATTTATAGAGAATAGAAATCATCGCTCCAAAGGTAAGAATACTCATAGCGACGCAAATATAAAAAACAATCATGTGTAATTCGAATATGCCGCGAGACAGCGATAACATAGTGTCTATCTCCACTGTATGTCGTCATCCCGTAGTAAGTCAGCGGAAAGTATTCACTTCTAGATTCCCACCTTTAGTGGGATGACATATTTTTGAATTCAGAATTAGGTATTTTCTGCGGTGTCATTAAAACATATCTGAGTAATTTTACAAGGTGAAAAAAACGTAAAACCCGTCGCCCTACGCAGGCGGGGACCCAGCGCACTACGTGCGCAGCGCCCTGAAGGCGCGCTAGATTCCCCCTGCGTGAATGACGAAGCCTAAATTGAAATGGCTGTAACTGGTAGAAAATGATATGTCCTTCGGGGAGAGGGTTAGGAAAAGAGGGAGTTATTGTTAAACCTTTCCTTGCTTACGCAGCTTCCAAAGCCGCTTATCAATGCGCCCTCGCTTGAGCGTCGATAACCGATCAAGAAAAATAATACCATTCAAATGATCCAATTCATGCTGGATGCACTTCGCCATAAACCCAGTCGTTTCATATTCCAGCGGCTTCCCATAACGATCCCGCGCCCGCACTTTGATTTTCGCCGCCCGGGTGACCTTTTCAAACGTACCCCCACCGACAGACATACACCCTTCTTCCTCCGTATGCTCCCCACTGCGTTCAATAATCTCAGCGTTCACCAAGCACAAAGGCTGATCTCTATTGGGAGAAAAGTCTATGACTGTAATGTGCTTGGGATTTTCCATGTCCAACTGAGTAGCCGCTAGCGCGGCGCAATTAGTCGCTGTATAATGCGTTTCAAACATCTCATCAATCATTTTCTGTAAGGCATCGTCAAATTTTTCAACGTGTTGGGCAGCGGCTTTTAAGCGGGGATCAGGGTATTGTAAGATCTTGAACATGTAATGTGCTTAAAATTGGAATCTTAATCTGCCGAGGAGAGGACTCGAACCTCCACGGGGTTCCCCACAAGTACCTGAAACTTGCGTGTCTACCAATTCCACCACCTCGGCATGGCGTAGAAACTCTAGCCTTGGGGGTTAGAAATGTCAAATTCTACCCTACCAATTAAATTTTCTTTAAGATTAAAGAGCTAAACTTTAGCATATAGTTACAGTATTGAGGTTTTTATGTGTTATCACTTTGGCTCAGCACTCACTGAAAAAACTTTCGTGTCTATTTTCTCGCCGAACATTGACTTATCACAGTTAGGGTAGCCTCCTGAAGAGTGGTTGGGCCTGCTTAATCCAGATATGCGGACCTGGAACAGAGGAGTGTTTTGATAAGCATATTGGTAAAAGTTCTACTTTTGCTCATAAAGAACGTTTAATCCATAAATTAAAAATTATTTACCACCGTTTAAACGGTCATCCTTATTTCATTAATACTTTTAGACCATTGTTCTATGATGGTCGCGTTGCATTAGTGAGTAAATTTACAGAGGACATTGAGCAATGCACGCTAAGTTTTGATAGTCAAATAAGTGATATTGTGAGGTCTTTCACGAAGCCTTCTTCTTTCCTTGAGTTAATGACTATCGTGAGGGAAGAACTTGTAAAAGAAGTGTCCCTGAAAATGGGGGAATCAGTCGGGGGGCATTCTAATAATCGTGTCTCTGTGATGACAGCTGAGGATCGATATGGCGTAAGGCTTATTAATCGAACGGATGGTTATCGAGACAGGTTATCAGATAAAGTGATTAAGAGGGAGTTAGAAATCAAATCCCAAAAGGAGTTTACTCCTTTCAGATTACTTTTTTTCTGAGCAAAGCATTGCAGGATTTGTTATCAAAACGAGTCTATACGGGAAAGAAAAAATAAAATCAATACTATGCTTCCGTTACGGAGGTTAATAGCTTTTAAAGAAGTTATTGAAAGATCTTTAACATCCTTAAAGGAAGTTGAGGAAAAAGAAGAAAAGAGAGCGGTCTCTGAGACTGAGATTCGATATTTTATTTATGAACAACGATATCCTTATTACATAATCTGTTTACCTCCTGGGGAAGAAAAAGAAACAAAAACAAAAGAAATACAAAGAAAAATTAGACAAGAAGGTATCGTATTTGAGCTCGATAAACAGAATAACCAATAGATTACGCGTTACCTCAAAAAAATGGAAGTAAATGAAATAAAGATTAGAAAAGAATACATCAATCAATTAAATAGTATTCATGATAAAGATAACAATCCAAAAGAAATGGAAATTGATGATATCCAGAATCGGAGGGTTATGAATGACATGATTGAGTCATCGGGGCTTGCTTATGTTTCTGACGCGCATTGCTATTCCATCGATATTAATTGGCGCTTCATTCAAAAACCACTTTTTAATCTTTTAATTGAACAAGACTATTTTAATAAATCTTACCTTGTTCCACGGAATTTGTTTGATTTTTCTTTCATCAGAAGCCTTTTGCTTAAATCCAGCAAGGAACTTATAGACTCCTAATTATGATTAGCTTGATAAATCTAAAAAAATTCTGATCTAGATTACAGGGATTTTTCTACGGTACTTGGAATCGGTGAATCCAATTACATCAGGGACTTTTGGGTGCAACGCGGCTCACTTTTAAATTACTTGTCAGAAATTCGATCTAATTTTTCCGAATATTTTGATAAGTTAATGAAAAAAAATCGCTTTCTTAAAAATTTTATTGATAGGTTGATAGGCCTTATAAAAAATAAAGTTCAAAATGGAATTCTTATCAGGATTGCTGAATTATTTTAATTCCTAGGGCAATTATTAAAATACATTGGTCGGGTAAACCTAGACCGTTTGTATTAATATATCCAGCGATTTAATTAAGTGGATGAGGGATATAATTTACTTATGTTGGCTACACAAAGTGGATCTGAAAATGCGAACAATATCTTCGACTGGGTAATTGAAAGTCAAGAAATTTCCACTCCAGGATAAATTAAAAACTTAGTATTAACGGATCATTACAAGATTTTACAATTGATGCCTGTTAATTTATTGAGGGTTTTAAATAGGATGTGGGGTTTTCTAACTAATCAATTCTTCTTAAGTAAGGTACGCAGTTGGGCAGTAGAAGAAATCCTCACAAGGACTGACTCCAACACGAATATACTTCTTTCCTTACTGGGTTCTTCTTGTAATGAAGAATTCGCTATGGTTATTTTAAAATTTGTGGTTAATCAACGAGAAGTCTTGAGTAATGATGGAATAGAAAAGCTCTTTTTTCAAAAAAGGAGGTTTATTTAAAAGAAATGCCTTAATGATAGCAATGGATCTTAATGGACCAAGCATTATAGAAGTTATTTTAAAAGCAATGATGAAATTGTCTAATCTTTTATTTGTAAGAGGTTAACCAGAAATTCTTGGATGTCTTTTTCGATGTGCTTGTAGCCAGTAGAATTTAAGTTTTAATAATGAGCTTATTAATTATGTATTTTTTCAGCCTGTATTGAATGAGATTTTATTTGAATTAGAAGAAGGGAATGAAATTCTCTTAAAGTACTTTGAAACGGACAATTTAGCGTTACCACCTTCAGAATGCCACAGAGAGGAAGTTCAAAATTAACTCGATCTATATTTAATAAACTCGCTAATTTAGGCCGTAACATTGATAATATTCAATTAATAGATTCAGTGGTATTTAAAAACGCTATTACGGTATTTTTCTATCCACTCTTTCAAAGGAGGGTCGAATCCTCCCTGGCTTTCTTTTGTAGTAGATGTATTATTAGAGACGTATATAAAAAGAATGAAATCCAGCGAAATGAAAGATGTCATTTACTCAAGCGCCTTTTTCTTAATTTAGGACTATTCCATAAAAGAAAAAATAGCAGCTGCTAACCGGCTGAAAGAGGTTAAACAACGAGAGTTGACGAGTGTTGAATTTTTAAAAGTAATAGCAAAAGATTATTCCGTGCTGAAGAACGGAAAGCTGGCTAAAACCTTCGATGCTTGTTGCTTTTTAGTCGTTGGACGAAGAGAAAGCTTTATCTGGAAAGTCAATCTAACGACCAATCAATTTCTACTCGCCCCATCTCGTGCAATAATTGGTTCGCTTTTGAAAAATGTCGACAACCGAGGAAGCCGCGGGCGGTGGAAAGTGGTGAAGGATGGGGGGCTTTTAATATTCGGTGACGCAGATTAGTGATCAATTGAGATTTTTTTTGGGCATAGAAGCCCCAGAGCAAAAATACAATACCCTCGGGATGATCATTTAAACTTTGGATCACTTTATCAGTAAAACGGTGCCACCCAATGTTAGCGTTGGATTGGGGTTTGCCAGCTTCGACGGTCAAAGCGGCGTTGAGCAGCAACACGCCTTGTTTGGCCCATTTTTCTAGGAAACCGTGGGACGGGATTGGAACACCCAGGTCTGCGTGCAGTTCTTTAAAAATATTTTGTAACGAAGGCGGGGCTGGGACGCCTGGGCGAACGGAAAAAGCTAATCCGTGAGCCTGGTTTGGGGCGTGGTAGGGGTCTTGACCCAAAATAACGACTTTAACTGCTTCGTAAGGCGTTAATTTCAACGCATTAAAAATATCTTTTTGCGGCGGGTAAATAATTTTTCCCGCTTTGCGTTCTTTTTTGACGAAATCAAGGGTCTCTTGAAAATAGGGTTCTTCTTTTTCTTCGCCCAGAACCGTCTGCCAAGTTTGTGTTTCAGCCATTGTTGTCATTGATCACTCTTTCATTGTGATGATTTCTCCAAAGCCTAACTTTTTAAGCTCGTCATGTAAATAATTCGATTCATTTATATTGGATAAAGGTCCAATTTGGACGCGATAGAGAGGTAATTGGTTGTAAATACTTCTTAGAACAAAAATGGGTTTTTTAATGTAAGCACGCAGTTCTCTTTTTAAATTTTCAGCGTGTGTATGTTTGCGAAAAGCACCGAGTTGTATAAATAAGTGCGATGGTGACGTCACCTTTCCCAACGTTATTGATTTTGTGGGCGAATGTGGATGAGTAAAATCAATGGCTTTAACTTCAACGAGGGCCGTTCCTCGATTAATGTAACCGAGTTTTTTAGCGGCGGTGTAGGACAAATCTAAAATACGGTGCGGGACAAAAGGACCGCGATCGTTGATTTTTACGACCACCGATCGGCCATTGCTTAGATTAGTAACGCGAACGAAACAGGGAATGGGTAAAACCGGACTTGCGCCAGTCATCGCTAGCATATTGTAAGGTTCACGGGCGGACGTTAATTGACCATGGAATTTAGTGCCGTACCAAGAAGCAATGCCGCGTCGTTGGTAGCCACGGGCTGTTTTTAAAACGTGATAACGTTTGCCGTTGACGGTATAAGACGAGGGGTTGGCATATTTACTTCGCGGTAAAGGTCGGGGTTTTGGATTGGAAATTTTATCGACATTCACATAAAAATGCGGCGGTCCATCTTTGATATGAGAAGCACATCCTGATAAAAAAATAATTAATGCGGCAGGTAATAGAATTTTTTTCATGGTAGGGTCTATTTTTTTATTTATTAATATTTTTTTAGGCTGAGCCAGAATTCATGGACTTACGAGCAGCGCAGCGTGCATAGAAGTGCGTGAAGCAGCGAAGACAGGAAATCGATGAATTATGGCCAGCATAGTAGAATTGTAAACAGACCTCAGCTAAATTTAAATGAGCTGCAATAGATTAATTGGATAGTTTCAACGCAAGCAAAGAGTAACAGCAAAATTATGAGCAAAATTAAATCAGTTTATGGAATTCATGCGGTAAGCGCCGTACTAGATGTAACGACTCAACGGATTGTTAAGCTGTACGTGCAAGAAAATCGAGACGATCAGCGTTTGGAGTCGTTAGTAGAGAAAGCCAAGGGTCTAGGCGTGAAAGTTATTCCTCTTTCTCGCACTGAGTTAAATACATTAAGTAATGACAAACATCAAGGCATTGTTGCTGAGTGCGAAGAAGTGGAAAATTTAGATGAAAGTGCTCTTTTAAGTTTATTAAAAAAGCGCGAAACGCCGGCTTTGTTATTAATCCTTGATGGTGTTAAAGATCCCCATAATTTAGGGGCCTGTCTTCGCAGTGCCAACGCATTCGGCGTTCGAGCTGTTATTGCGCCCAAAGATCGTGCCGTGGGTATGACACCGGTGGTTCGTAAAGTGGCTTGTGGGGCGGCCGAAATGACACCCTTTATTCGCGTGACTAATTTATCGCGTACCATTGATTGGTTACAAAAAGAAGACGTTTGGATTGTAGGAACGGCGGTCGAGGCAGAAACTCTAATTCAAGAAATTGATTTGACGGGAGATATTGCTATTGTGTTAGGCAGTGAAGGCGGGGGACTGCGTCGATTGACAAAAGAGCGGTGTGATTTTCTAGCGCAAATTCCGCTGTGTGGGAGTGTTGAAAGTTTAAATGTTTCTGTAGCTTGTGGGATTTGTTTGTACGAGGCTCAGCGGCAGCGGGAAGTCCCTTCGCCCTCTTAACTAAGAGAGGGGCATATCATTTACCCACGAGTCACAACAGCCATTTCAATTTTAATCCTTGTCATCCGCGCAGGCGCGCCTGCGCGGGGATGATGGGTTTTAAGTTTTTTTAGCCTTTACCACTTGTTTCTATCTTAAAAAGAAGGAAGGGGTTTTAAGGGTTCTTGTGTTTCGTCCTGTTGTGCTTTGATTAGTTCCGTTTCTTCTTTGTGAATTTGGTTGAATTCATTGTTCAATTTTTTTAATAATTTGGTGATAATATTATCCTCATGAGGTTGCTGTTGGCGGCTGAAGGAGCTGCGAGTGGCTAAGTGAACTTTGGTACGTAAATAGTGTTCAAAATTCATGAGTTTTCTTGAAGGGAAGGGAATATTAAGGTCGATAAATCGATTTTTTAATTCTGGTAGGGGTTCTTTATCTTTTAATTCTTTGATTTCAATTTCAGAAAGCGTGACGCCGTTGCCGGTCAGTGCTATAATAAGAAGTTTATTCCAACTTTCGCGTTTTTCTTGCCATTGCTGACAATGGGATTTGGTAAGTTCGTTGAGTTTTTGTTGTATTTTATTTAATTCAGCAGAGGTAATTTTTTCTAAAATAGCTTTAGGCGGCGCACTCTCACGCGGATTTTTATTGAAAATTTCATCTATAGACGCATTTTTGAAAGAGTGGCGTAGGCGCTTAACTTTTGTCGAAAAAACTTTGGAGAGGGCCTTCCAATGCATCTTCCAGTTGCTAATCAGAAATCAACGTGGACACCGTTTCGTTAACTTTTTTTCTCTCTTTTATATAAGTGGCATTTTCAACAATCTTATCGTATAAGTTCTGCCAATCGCTAATCAGTATTTTAGCATCGGTTGAAATCATAGCGTTTACCTCGAGAATAAAAATTTCCATAGCGTTCCTTCGCTTGTTCGCGAGAAGAGTCAGGGAAAGGGGACAGTTCAGTAATTTCTTTTTTTCAAGTAGATACTTTTTTTGATGAATTCAGCGATCGTTTGAGGCGCATAAAGGTTGAATCGTTGTAAACCCAAAATAAATCCTATTTGTCGTTGCAAGGTTGTTCCATAATGGCTAATAGATTTTTGTAATCAATAGTATCCATTTCGGTCGATTGAGAAACCATTACCTCTAAGGTTCGGCCGATAAAATGAGTAATGCTTTGCGATCTAGAGACAAAGCGGTCGTGTTGATCAGGTGTCATTTCTAAGATTTTTATTTTTTTAAAAGAAAAATAATTTTTCCAGAATTCATAGCAATCGTGCGTATCGCGCGCAGGGTGCATCATCATTTTTAATTGCGCTTTTTGGAGTGAGTCAGGACCAAATAAGGGGTGCGTTGCAACGATGCCTACAGAAGAAGGTAAGTGGGGTTCCATTATTTCTAGTGGATAACACTTTACTGAACAAATATCGATAACGGTGGTTTTTTTAATTAGCTTAGGCGCTATTTTAATGATGGTGTTTTTAAAATGGCATATAGGAACGGCGATGAAAATCGTTGATAATTGTAGCACCGATTTCAGGTGAGAGCATCTCTGAAAGCAGCCTGCCAAAGCGGCCACAACCGATGATATCGACACTCTTTTTAATTCTAGGGTTCATAAATTTTAACGCCTAAAGAAGAGGGTCAAGTTGTTTTTGAGATCGTGAATACTTTCTTTTAAAAGTGGCGGTCGTATACTTCTGCACAGGCTTTATTAGCAATAACAGCCGCCGTTTTGGTAACTCCCCGGCTTTGAGACGACGTGCGGACTCGGCTGTATCATGCTGTATCATTCTCTCCGATAAGGGGGCAGCCCAAAAATTGGCTGCTAAAAATTCACGGCATTGGTTTAAGGCTTGAGGATGTGAATGAACTTCAGTAATTGCCTCGAAGTCTATCCAAGGAAAGGCGATTAAATTTTGACTGATAGAGGGATATGAAACATATCGATAATCGTGCAGCGGTATTTCGCCAACGCTTTAACGCTCTCAATTACGGTGCCACCTTGCGCATTTTCCATTGCAAAAATACCGAAGTTGATTTCTTTATTTTCGATAGCGCGTAAAACATTTCATATGAAATCATATATTTAACCGCAAAATCATCCATATGATCCATATGCTGTTTTTTCGCAAATTCTTGAGCCGCAATTTCAGAAAAACTGCCCTTTGTACCTTGGATGCCGATTGATTTCATTTTTTTAATTCTGGATAACTGTCAATTTGCAGATCCCGACATTTTTTCATAACTGTTTTAAAAATAGTAGCGATTGCTTTCGCGCTTAAGGGCCGCTTGTTATGAGTGGTAATCCTTTCTAGGATTTCAGCTTCCCGTTCAGGTCGGTAGAATTTAGTGAGTTCGCCTTCTTTTGCAACTTTGCTTTTAGTAATTTTTAGCGTGTAGGATGCTCGTAAATTGAGAAAATCGTAAATTTGATAATTGATTTCATCAATTTTTTTTGCAGTTCAAATAAGGCTTTGCTGCCATTCAGCATGATGTTTTCTCTTTTCGCTGTGTTGGCGCCGAATAATAACAGCTTGTGCCAGTTTTTCCAACGCAATTTCGGTATCTTCCCACGAGATACAAGCATCGGTGATGCTCTGCCCATAGGTTAAAGTTTTTCCGGATTCGAGGGTTTGTTTCCCTTAAACTAAATTACTTTCAATCACGGCGCCCAATAAATAAGGGCTGCCTTGGGTAATTTGATCGTATAAGGCGTCAACAACTCGCATTTGATTTTTGTGGTTTTTTCGGCTATTGCCGTGGCTACAGTCAACCATCACCGAGGAGGGTAAATCGTTAGCTTTGAGTTTCAGAATGGCTTCTTCAATGGATTTGGGGTCATAGTTGGTGCTCTGGGAGGAACCGCGCAAAATCACGTGACTGTCAGGGTTTCCTTTTGTACTGATAATAGCAGCGATGCCTTGTTTGGATACCCCTAAAAAATGATGGGCTTGTTGGGCGGCCAACACTTGCATCGATGGTGATTTGTACATTGCCAGTGGTACTGCTTTTGAAGCCAATAGGGATTGAAAGGCCGGAGGCTAGTTCTCGGTGGGTTTGGCTTTCGCTCGTGCGAGCCCCGATGGCGGACCACGAAGTTAAATCAGAAATATACTGGGGTGTGTAATGGTGTCTAGAAATTCGCTTCCGGTAGGAACCCCGATTTGATTAATGTCGAGTAGTAAACGCCGGGCGACCCGCAGCCCTTGATTAATGTGGAAACTTCCATCGAGGTGGAGGTCGTTAATCAAGCCCTTCCATCCAACAGTCGTTCGGGGTTTTTCAAAATAAACGCGCATGATGATGCACACAGTTCCTTAGTGTGTCGATCAATACAGCGTTTGAGCCGATTAGCGTATTCGAGGGCGGCTTTAACGTCGTGAATGGAGCAAAGGGGCCAAGGACTACTAACAAACGGTAATCTTGGCCGTGAATGATGTCTCTGGCAGCTAATCGAGTGAGGTTGACGGTTGAAGCTACAGCGGCTGTGATGGGCAGCTCTTCGATGAAAAGGGCGGGGAGGATCAGGGGGTGGATGGCTCTTATTCTTAAATTGTCAGTTTTCTGCATGGCATTAGCTACTCTAGTTTAAAGTTATTACGGCGGATTTTTTATAAGGGTGAGGACAGGTGAGTTAGCGCTTAAGCGCTAAAGTAGGGAAAATCGAAAATAAGGGAATTTCTATGATTTTGTTTCATATCGAATTTTTTAACATCTCGTTTTAAACTTGTCAAGAAGGGAAATTTCAGGGTCTGTTTACAATCCTTCTACTTTGATATAATTTATTGATTTACTGTGCTCGGCTGTTGACAAATTGTAAGTAGGCCCTGATTTTAGGCAGCAATTTATTAAGAAAATTCTATTCTTTACTGGAAGGGAATATTTTTTCATTTGAGCAAAGGAGTAAGAAAAATGAAAATGAAATTCCTTGAAAAAGGCCTTTTCGGCGTTTTGGCGCTTCCTTTATTAGCATGGTGTACGACGCGGCCCCCTCACACCCACGACCTCTACCTCACTCATCTAGCTAGTTGGCACAATTATAAGTGTGTTGTCCATGATGCTCATGTACCTTCTTATCATACGATAGATTGGGCAGTGACGGAACATCAAGCCCGTCTAAATGGTTTGGCAAAATGTCGTGCTCATAGCCTGCAACCAGCCACTTGCCATGTCGTACACTGTCATGTTGCAAGATAATTTCTAGCGACGTGAGTGCTCTCCTAGGGCTGTCATCTTTTCCTTAAGGTGCTAAGATGATAGCCGAATGGAGGCTAATTTGGAGAAAAGTATGAAAAGGAAACCGCTTGTTTCAGGGTTTCGTTTTGTTTTGGGTATTATAGGCCCTATTATCTTAGGCGGTTGTAAACACTCAACCTTGGTTATAACTCAACCTATTTCTTGAGTGCATCACATTTCACCGGCGCCTCAACCTTAATGGTATACTTGTTACGTTAAAAATCGCGTTCGTGCTGGCCTTTGGAGTTGGACAGCCCACCGCCGTTTCCATGCAAAAGCGCGTGCTTTTAACCGGTGTCATCGCTTCAGTGGAAAACCGGCCACTTGTTATTTCAGCTATTGCCACCGGTGGTAGAGAGAAGTTAATCAAATAGATGCAAGAACCATGCTATACGTTTCTAATTCCTTGTAAATAAGCATTTTCATCATCATTATTATCAGAATTGTCGCTTCATCTCCGTGTCTCGGAGAGGTTTGGGCTCTGCTTGTTTTGAATATTTTCGGACTCAAGAAAATGAAAGGTCTGAGGATTGTTGATTGGGTCAAGCGTATTCCAGTTGAGCTTCTGGTTGAGCACGACCTAATAAATATCCGAGTGTGGTATATATCATTATTTTTCCTGCACTGCTGGTAATTTCTGAAAGAAATACAGTCCACTGACAAGGCTCTTTGAGATAAAAGACCTCAGGGTTGGGTCCAAGGGAAGGACTACTTAGTTGGAAAGTTGTCTCCACAAAAACCTCCAGGACGTTCCCTAAATATTATTATTAAACAAATAATTGCATTGAATCAAGGGTTGGACTGTAAAACTCTAAAAAAGATATTACCTCTCTAAAAAATACGATAATACGTGTTCAGTCTAACATTTTATTATTAAAAAAAACTTAATAATTCAGTGCCTTCGCTCACTAGGTCACCAGGGCGACAAAATACAGATTTTACAACGCCATCCTTCGATGCAGTTATTGTGTGTTCCATTTTCATCGTCTCTAAAATAAGAAGGCGGTCGCCTTTTTTAACGTTTTGTTCCGCTGTTACGAAAATTTCAATGACGGTGCCAGGCATAGAAGCAATAAATTGGTTTTCGATTGTTGAGCTGTCGGTAGAGTGTGTTTTAGGATTGTAGCGAGCGATGGTGAAATGATTTCCTTTATAAAAAATATGCCAGTTATCTGCATCATTAATAACGAACGCTTTGTAATTCTGCTTGTTGTAAGTAAATTCAACTAAATGATTGGTTTGTTGAAATTGAGAAAGAGAAATTTCTTTATTCTTTAGCAGCAGGTTATAGCCCTCGAGAGAAGGAGTTATTTTAATATCGAATGTTTTTTCTGTATCCCAAAAGCGTAAAATTTGGGCGGGACATCTGGATAAGCGCCAACCATCGCGAGCAAACCACGGTGAAAATAGATCGTCGGATTGGGCGGCAAATTCTTTGGCTTGTTTTTTTTGCTGTTGTAATTCAGCTAAAGCTGAAAAAAATAAAACTTCGTTGGGAATTATTTTTTCAAGGTTATTTAATGATGTTTCCTCGATTAGGGTCGTGTAGATATTAGCTTTTTTAAAGTCACGATTTGTACAAATTTGGTGTAAAAAAGAAATATTAGTATTAACGCCCACAATAAAGGTATTTTCCAGTGAGGTTTTCAGCCGTTGCAGAGCGGTGGAGCGATTCTCATCATGGACAATCAATTTCGCCATCAAGGGATCATAGTAAGGATTGATCGTATCGCCTTGAACAACGCCTGTATCTAATCGCACATTTTTATTTTCTTTCGGTGAAGAGAAAAAAACAATTTTACCGCTGGAGGGAGAGAAATTATTAGCGGGGTCTTCAGCATAGAGTCGAGCTTCAAAAGCATGGCCTTTGGCTTTAATTTGTTTTTGTGAAAGGGGAAGTATTTCGCCTTGAGCAATCTTTAGTTGCCATTCGACTAAATCTAATCCGGTAATCATTTCGGTGACGGGATGTTCAACTTGTAAACGAGTATTCATTTCCATGAAATAAAAATTTTCCATTTTATCGACGAGAAATTCGACCGTTCCTGCCCCGACGTAATTAACAGCTTTAGCAGCTTTTAGAGCCGTTTCACCCATTTTTTTTCGAGTCGGGTCACTTAAGCTCGGTGCGGGGGCTTCCTCAATAATTTTTTGGTGACGCCGTTGAATCGAACAATCGCGGTCAAACAAATACACGCCGTTTCCCTTTTGATCGATAAAAATTTGCACTTCTATATGCCGAGCCGGATTGATGTACTTTTCAAGAAAAACCGAATCGTCATCAAAACTGGATTTAGCCTCACGCTTAGCCGATTGCAAAGCGTGTTCGAGTTCGTTGGCAATCGTTACTAAGCGCATTCCTTTTCCACCACCGCCAGCGGAGGCTTTGATAAGAAGAGGAAAACCTATTTTTTTAGCTTGTTTGGTTAGTGTTTTAAGGTCTTGTTGTTTTTCTTGATAGCCAGGTACAACGGGAACGCTTTCTTTTTCCATTAAACGTTTTGCCTCTCGTTTATCTCCCATCGCAGCAATAACAGCGGGAGGCGGGCCGATAAACGTAAGTCCTTTTTGGTGGCAAAGGGCCGCGAATTTTTCATCTTCCGCTAAAAATCCGTAACCAGGATGGATCGCATCCGCGTTTGTTTGCATTGCAATATTGATTATTTTTTCTCGGTTTAAATAACTTTTTGCTGCTGGCGGGGGGCCGATTAAATAACTTTCATCGGCTAAGCGGACGTGCAATGCGTTTTTATCGATTGTTGAATAAAGTGCAATAGTTCTAATATTCCATTTTTTAGCGGTTTTAATAATCCGACAAGTGACTTCGCCCCGATTAGCGATGATTAACTTTCGAAACATTTTAAATTTTTCCTTTCAAAAATTTTTGAATGCCTTCGCGGGCTTCTGAGGAAGTGAGAATATCAGTCATCAGTCCAGCCGTTTGTGAGACAATATTTTCTGTGATCGGGCATAAATCGTTGAGTAATTGTTTAGCTACACATAAAGCGTGCGGACCATTTTTTATAATTAATTGAGCCATACGATGCCCGATTGAAAGTAATTCGGTTTTTTCATCAATGACTTGATGAATAAGACCTATTTTTTCTGCCGCAACTGCGTTAAATACCTCAGCCGTTAAAAAATATCGGCGGGCGGAGCTGTATCCGATAGAACGAATAACATAAGGAGCAATAGTGGCGGGAACTAAACCTAATTTAACTTCAGAAAAGCAAAATTGTGAGTCTTTGGCTGCAATGGCAATATCGCAACAAGCAACCAATCCTACACCGCCGCCCATGACACAACCTTGGATTAAAGCAATTGTCGGTTTGGATAAGCGACTTAATAGCTGTAACAAGTCGGCGAAGGCAAGTGCATCGGCTTCATTTTCTTCACTCGTGAATTCAACCATGCGCTTCATCCAATTTAAATCAGCGCCTGCACAGAAATTGGAACCCTCGGCTTTAATTATTATAACCCGGCTACTTTCTTCTTCGTCGGCTTGCTGCAAAGCACATTTTAATTCGAAAATAACCTGCTCGTTAAAAGTATTGTGTTTATCAGGACGATTCAAAGTGAGCGTAGATACACTGTTTTTGCTATCTTTCTGAATAAAATCAAATTGAGTCATTCATTCATCCTCTCTTCAGTTACATACGCAAAACCCCAAAATGCGTTTCAGAAATTGGCGCATTTAAACTCGCAGAAATACATAATCCCAATACACGCCGAGTATCCAACGGATTAATAACGCCATCGTCCCATAAGCGAGCGCTGGAATAATAGGGATGCGCTTGGGCTTCGTAGTTTGTGCGAATATTATCTCTGAATTGTTTTTCTTCGTTCTTATCCCATTTTTCACCCTGTCGCTCCATTTGATCTCGCTTCACTTGAGCGAGGACATTTGCTGCTTGTTCCCCTCCCATAACGGCAATTCGCGCGTTGGGCCACATAAATAAGAATCGCGGACCATAACCGCGACCGCACATAGCATAATTACCAGCGCCGTAACTGTTACCAATAATAACCGTAAACTTTGGCACTTCGCTGCAGGCCACCGCATGAACCATTTTTGCACCGTGTTTGGTAATACCGGTATTTTCATATTTTTTACCAACCATAAAGCCTGTAACATTTTGAAGAAAAACGAGGGGAATCTTGCGTTGACTACATAATTCAATAAAATGAGCGCCTTTTAGGGCTGATTCTGAAAATAGAATGCCATTATTAGCAATAATCCCCACAGGATAACCGTGAATATGTGCGAAACCACAAACCAGTGTGGTGGCATATAACACTTTAAATTCTTCAAACCGAGAACCATCAACTAAGCGTACAATAATTTCGCGGACATCGTAAGGTTTGTGCGGATCAGCGTTGATAATGCCCAATATTTCTTCAGGATCGTAAGCGGGTTCTTCCGCGGGTTGGATTGAGAGAGAAAAGTGTTTTTTTCGATTTAAATGGCTGACGATCTGTCGCGCTATTTTTAGAGCGTGCTCATCATTTTCAGCAAAATAATCAGCGACCCCAGAACGCTGGCAATGAACATCGGCGCCGCCCAACTCTTCGGCGGTCACGGTTTCACCGACAGCCGCTTTGACTAAGGGAGGGCCGCCAAGAAAAATAGTCGCTTGGTTTTTAACCATGACGGCTTCGTCAGCCATCGCAGGGACGTAGGCGCCGCCAGCGGTACAATATCCCATGACAACTGCAATTTGAGGAATATTTTTAGCGGACAATCGCGCTTGATTATAAAAAATCCGGCCAAAATGATCTCGGTCGGGAAACACTTCATCTTGCTTTGGCAAATAAGCGCCGCCGGAGTCAACTAAATAAACACAGGGCAAATGATTTTCTTCAGCAATGTGTTGAGCGCGCAAATGTTTTTTTACGCTGATGGGATAATAAGTGCCTCCTTTAACGGTTGCGTCATTAGCCACAATCAGGCATTCTTGTCCGGTGATTTGTCCGATACCGGTGACGACACCGCCGGCGGGGGCTTCGTCTTTGTAAAGCTGATAGCCAGCGAGCGAGGATAGCTCCAAAAAGGGAGAACCCGGATCGAGTAGATGATCGATCCGTTCTCGCGCCAATAATTTACCTTGTTCACGTTGACGCTGTCGGTATTTTTCAGGCCCGCCGTTTTTGATTTTAGCGAGCAAATTTTCCAGCGCATTTATTTGAGATGTTATGGCAGCTTTGTTAGCTTCAAATTCTTCGCTAGCCGTTTTTATTTTGGAAACAATTTTTGGCATACTTCTGTCCTCAGTTCTGTCCTCTGAACAGGAATCGCTGTTGCTTCGCCGCCGCCGTGGATGTTGATCCTAATTATGGGCAAGGCCGATTTCTTTTACCGCGGGCATGGTGACAGCAGCAAACGCTTCATTGATTTTAAATAAATCCACTGCTTCTTTTTCCAAGAATTTTTTAATAATCCGAATCCGCGAATAGCGTCGATCGGAGCAGTGGTCAACCAACTAGGATCTTCTGCGTAAGTAAAATGCTCGATGATTTTTGCCGGCGGCTGGATATTTAATTTTTTTGCTTCTAATAGACGAATTAATGTAACGGCAGCAGTGCCATCGGAAATGGAACTGGAATTATCAGCGATTACAGCGCCATCGGCTTTAAGAACAGGTTTTAATTGAGGAATTTTTTCTGGATTGGCTTTCATGGCATTTTCATGATGATCCGCAGTCAAGGTTTCTCGTTGATGACTGATTGTTATCGGTACTATTTCCGAGGGTGAAGCTGCCGTTTTCGTTAGCTTTTTAGCACAAAGCAACGATTCGATTGCAAATTTATCCAATGCTTCGCGGGTAAATTGATATTTATCCACGCATTTTTTGGCAAAGATCCCCATCGCTTTTCCCTTGTCGTACGCATCTTCCAATCCATCAAGCATCATATGATCGTAAATTCGATCGTGTCTCAAACGGTAACCGAACCGCGTTTTCATCACTAAATAGGGCGCACGAGACATATTTTCCATTCCAGCCGCGATAATATGTGGGTAGGAGCCGGCGAGTATTTCATCGTGCGCTAGCATAATTGCCTTCATTCCTGAACCACACATTTTATTGATGATTTTTATTGATGATATAGTGCAAGGGTGCTCACGGGAAAACCTGCTTTGAGTGCGGCTTGTCTCGCCGGAGGCTGACCTTGGCCGGTGGGTAAAACGCAGCCCATGATAACTTCATCAATTTCCACGGCTTGCAAGGCAGCACGCTCAACTACCGCTTTAATAACTGCGGCCCCTAATTCTGGTGCCGGCATCTCTTTAAAATAACCGCCGTAATGATCCATGGGCGTTCGTGCTGCACTTACAATAACAATGGGGTTTTCCATTAATGTTTTCCTTCTCGAAATAATTCCCGCCCAACAACGATTCGACGAATTTCCGAAGTGCCGGCGCCGATCTCGTATAATTTAGCGTCTCGTAAAAAGCGTTCGACAAGGAATTCTGTAATGTATCCATTGCCACCGAGGCATTGAATCGCCTGAAGGGCGACTTGAGTCGCATTTTCCGCAGCAAACATGAGAGCGCTGGCAGCGTCTTTGGAATAAATTTTTCCCGCATCGGCGCTTTGTGCGATGGCGTATAAATACGCGCGGCTTGCGTTAAGAGCGGTGTATATATCAGCTATTTTTGCTTGAATTAATTGAAATTCGCCGATGGGTTTTTTAAATTGTTTGCGCTCATGAACGTAAGGTAAAACCGTATCAAGACAAGCCTGCATTAATCCCAGTGGCCCGCCTCCTAAAACTAAACGTTCGTAATCTAGGCCACTCATGAGTACGGAAATACCTTTATTTAATTCTCCCAAAACATTTTCTTTAGGTACTTCGCAATGATCGAATACCAGCTCGCAGGTATCTGATCCTCGCATACCCAATTTATGAAGCTTTTGAGCGATTCGATAACCGGGGAACTCTTTTTCAATTAAAAAAGCAGTAATGCCGCGTGAACCTGCTCCGGGATCGCTTTTTGCATAGACGATGACAACATCAGCTTCGGGGCCATTAGTTATCCACATTTTTGTGCCATTCAAAATGAATACATCGCCTTTTTCTTCGGCGCGAAGCCGCATACCCACCACATCCGACCCGGCCTCGGTTTCACTCATCGCTAAGGCGCCGACGTGCTCGCCATTGATAAGTTTAGGCAAATAGCGTTTTTTTTGGCTCTCAGTGCCGAAGCGGTTAATTTGGTTAACACATAAGTTAGAGTGAGCGCCGTAGCTTAAACCTACAGAACCGGAAGCACGGCTGATTTCTTCCATAGCGATGACGTGAGCAAGGTATCCCATTTGGGAACCACCGTATTCTTCATTTACAGTAATACCAAGAACCCCTAAATCGCCTAATTTTGGCCATAGATCACGAGGAAATTGATTGTTGGCATCGATGAGAACAGCGCGGGGGGCAATTTCTTCACTGGCAAATTGTTGCACAGCTTTGCGCAACATCTCAATGGTTTCTTCAAACTGGAAGGATGGGCCGTGAATCATGTTATGATTACCTTTAGTTACAATCCTCTCTTTGTGAAAGAGAATTATTTAAAAGATGTTTATTTTAACCATTGAGCATGGAAGATAACAATGATAACAACGACTAAGGCTCCCTTAATATCAAGCTGGGTTCATAGCTTTGAAGATTATCAGGCGATGTTCGATTTAACAGATACAGAGTTTGATCGTAAAATTTTAGATTACCCTGCTACTGTATCGAGCTTTAATGCTGAAATGCTTAAAGCAGGGTACGATAAGGTTATTAGCGCTGATCCTCATTACGATTTAGAGCCGATGGACATGTTAAAGCATGTGGATAATGTCATCCAACGTTTAGCGACGCAACTCCATCACTACGCGAATCGTATTCATACGGAAGGAGAAAAAACATTAGAAGACATTCTGGCCCTTTCGAATCAGTACGCCCAAATTTTTGTGACGGATTATTCGCAAGGGCTAATTGAAAATCCTTATCAAGTCGCTCATTTACCGCATTTGCCTTTTGCCGATTTTCAGTTTGAGTTAGATTTGTGTGCAGACTTGGTATTTCGGAATGAAACGGACTTACCGCAATTAGCGATTATGGAATTGTGTCGTATTACGCATGAGGTACGCATTTTTCCGTTGTTGGATGAGCAGGGTAAGGTATTGGACACATTAGACCCGCTCATCCTTACTTTACAAGAGAAAAATTATGGCATTGAAGTGCGCAAAGTCCCCTATAAATTACAAAGAGGGAGTAACGCCATGTTACGGTTATGGGCGAGAGAGTGCGTTTTATGATTTATCGGTATTTGCGTCCTTGGTTATTTAAATTAGAACCAGAAACGGCACACGCACTGACCTTAAATTATTTGAAATGGTTTTATTGCTACCGGTTGATTAATCGACGTTTGCGACGTTTTCCTCGAAAGCTAACCCTTGTATTTGGGATTGAATTTCCAAATCCGGTGGGATTGGCTGCCGGGTTGGATAAAAATGGCGAATACATGGATGAGCTATTAGGATTAGGCTTTGGTTTTATTGAGGTTGGAGCTGTTACACCTAAGCCACAACCGGGTAATTCCAAACCGCGAATCTTTCGCTTACCTCAAGCCCGAGCTCTAATTAACCGAATGGGTTTTAATAACTTGGGGGTGGATTATTTAGTGGAGCAATTAAAAAGGAGAAAAGTTAAAGGAATTGTCGGTGTTAATATCAGTAAAAATTTGACAACGCCTTTGGAGAAAGCACATGAAGATTATCAAAATTGTTTTGAAAAATTATACAGTTATGTTGATTATGTTACAATAAATATATCTTCTCCTAACACACCCAAATTACGCCAATTGCAATCCGAACGTTATCTAGTTAATTTGTTGACTCGATTGAAAGAGGATCAGCGTCGCTTGGAAGATCAATATCATAAACGTATGCCGCTGCTTTTAAAGATCGCACCGGATTTAACTCCTGAAGAAATTCAAACGATTGCCACGCTAGCATTACAGCATCGAATAGAGGGTATTGTGGCTACAAATACTTCAAACTCTCACCAAAGTGTTGAAAAATTACCGAATGCAAATGAAGAGGGGGGGCTTAGTGGTAAGCCGCTTTTTCCAATGACTTTGCAGGTGGTTAAACTGTTGCATTCTTTTCTTGGCGATGAGATTCCTATCGTTGCTGTTGGGGGTATTTTTTCAGGTGAAAATGCACAGACTCTAATAAACGCGGGAGCCCGCTTAGTTCAGCTTTACACGGGTTTGATTTATGAAGGGCCTGAAGTTATAAAGGATATCTTGGAGTTTTTGACCCTCTCTCGCCAGACGAGAGAGGGTATAAATTAGGCGTCTGATAGCGCCACTAACATCAGGGGTAACAGCAGGCTCTACATCTTTCATTTTCTGTATTAACATTTTGATTGTCAATTGCCTTTGGCGTGAAAAATTCTAAGGCGTGCTGTCCGCCATGTTGTAAGAATTCTCCTGCGCCGGTCAGCGTTTCTATGCTAACAAGTATTACCCATGGCTATTTTAAGTCCCATAGCTGTTTTATCCCAATAGTAAAAAGTGCTTAATAACGCTGGGGACGCATGGATTAAACCCGCGCCGGAAGCGGCGAAACATAGTAAGGCTAATTTTCCTTTTGTATTTTTTTGCCAGACTTCTTTAAGCGTTTGAGGGAGCGAACGGACGTGATCGAGATGAGCAACGGCGCGATGGATTGAGAGTCCTAAAATACTTAAAATTTCTTTCCACCCTTTAGTTTTATTTGAAAGTAAAAAACTTTCAGGAAGATGCGTCCCGCTTAAACCCAGAAAAGTAAAAAATAATACAGCTTTGTTTTGGATAAAGCCTTTGCGTTCACCTGTGTGGGTAACTCTTGCCGTAAATTTTTCGACTTCCTCCTGACTCCAAATATTTATTATCCTGTGAGAGACCGGTATGAGCGCATAGCGGCCCCACAGGAAAATCGTGGGTAGAAAAGTTAACTTTGTAGAGGTATTAAAAAAATCTATTAATGATTTACTTTGCTACCACAATTCATAACAAGCAAAACCGAAGAAGGGTAAAGGGTAAAGGGTAAATAGTTGCGCTTCCTTTAACAATAGTTGATATTGTGGAGGTTCGGTTTAGCAAGGCATTAGTTGTTTGTGAGTGATTTTTTGAACTGTAATTGTTAGGTGAATCAATTCCTGGTGAGGGTAAAAGAGGTTCATGGGCTGGATCGTGGTGATCATGGGTATGCTCGAGGTGGTTTTTATTTTAAAAAATTCTGAAAATAGTACGATTATTGCTAGTATTAAAAATTTTACATCCAACGTTTCCTCGGCTGCTGCGTTATAAAAGGTTAAACCGGATATGAGCGCCATGGATAAGCTGAGAAAAAGAGAAATTTTTTATTCATATTATTCATAAGACTTATTCATAAGACAACTCCTGATAATTAATCAACGCGAATGATAATCATTTTTATTTGTGAGAGCAATTTAATTTTGATATAAAAAAGATAAAGTTAGAAAAATTAATTTACCTTTAAGAAATGTCATGAAAAAATATCTGTTCCCTAATTTTTTATTTTTTGTTTTTGTAGCGAGTCCACAGGCTTCAGTTTTGCAACGGGGAAGTTATTATGAGGTTTGTTTCACGCCGTATCAAAATTGCACTGGGAAAATTGTGAAAATGCTTAGTCAGGCGAGGCAAAGTATTTATGTACAAGGTTATTCATTTAGCTCCGATCCTATTGCGAATGCATTAGTTCGAGCAAAGAAACGCGGAGTTAAGGTATTGGTGATTTTAGATAAAAGTCAGTTTGCAGGAAAATATTATTCTTCGACGAGGTATTTAATCCGCAATGGAATACCTGTATGGGAGGATTTTCAATTGGATATTGCCCACAACAAGATAATGATTGTTGATAAAGCCGTCGTCGAAACAGGGTCGTTTAATTACACGGTGTCTGCCCAACATTATAATGCCGAAAATGTGTTAATTATTCATAGTAAAACATTGGCTCACCGATACCTTGTTAATTGGTATCGCCGCCAAAAAGCCTCTAAATATATCAAAAAATATTAGGGCCTGCTTATAATGCACTATACTGGCTAGAATTCATTGATTTTTAGTAGCAGCGCAGCGTACATAGAAGTACGTTGCAGGAAAGCGATAATTGGCTGGCAGATGCGTCCTAGACCAATAAACTAGATTGAGGATGACTGGAAGAGGACAGTAAGAACGGGAACATTGCTAATCCAACAGTGCTAATAATGCCAAAAATACTGAGGCTGCTGCCTACAAAGTATAACTTTGGGAAGCGGCGTATAAAAACAAACGCGAAAAATGTGCCAGCAAATCCTAACAAAGGCGCCAACTATAAAATTAGGATAGTTAATAAAGTTAGTGAGTCACGCTCCTTTTTGCACTTCGACCGCTTTCATTAATGGATTTGAAAATTCTGCAGGGTTAATTCCCGAGGTGACTACATAACCTTTAACGCCATAGATAACCCACACACTGCTGATAGCAAATCAAGGAATAACTAAAAGCGGCATGATCCACGCCGTAATCAATGCGCGGTGCTGTAATTCTTTTTTCGTTTTGATGCTAAAAAAGTAGCTTTCTTGCATCATCATCATGGCGAGGGCTAATATAAGCCACAGAGAAGCGCGAAAGGGTTAAGCAATGCCCTCAAAGTGCTCGTATAAACTGAGCGTAATTCGGTCGTAAAATAAAAAGGTACCCCTTGGATTACCATTGCCCACGGTAATCCCAAATAGAACGCCAGGCTTTATTTTGAATTTTGCTTCCGTATTTAAAACCTATTGGGCGGCAAAATAAGCGTCAGTAAAATTAAGTAGTATAGCGAAATAAAAACTGGAAAAAGCAACGGCGCCCAGAAAAGGCGGCGGGGCTAATAAAACCCCGCCGCCTAAAATAAACCAAACTTGGTTGCCCTCCCAGACGGGTCTCATGATATTGAGAATAATCTGGCGTTCAGTATCGGTTCGTCCTAAAAAAGGTAATAGACTGGCAGTGCCAAGATCGAATCCATCCATGATTACAAAATCGCTTATCAGAAAACCGATAATCCTCCACCAAATGATACGTAAAGTGGCGTATTTAATCATGCTGTAGACTCCAATTTTTTATTGAAGCCTGAATATTGAGCGGCAACTCCATTTACTATAATAATAAGGAAAGAGCGTGGTTATTAATTGGGTTGCGCGTGTTGAGAAATCTTTAATTATTTCTTTTAATGGCCCCAAATTTTGTTTTTGTGGATTGATTCCTTTAAAACTTTGGGCTTTAGGGTTTTTTTGTTCTTTTGCCAAATAGTTCGGGTTTGAAAAAACGCCTTGATCGAGATTAATCAGAAAAGTTAGTTTGGGAAAATAAATGACTTTTCATTTTTGCAATTGTTCGATCATTTCTGGTTGTACTTCTTTTGCTGGAGAAGGATTCGAAGACATAATATCGTAAGAAATGATCTAAGACATAATAAAATCCTTTAATCGCGAGATTAGCATGGCTTGCCAAATCTCATCCCCCATTGTAAATTTGATTCAACATTCTCTCAATTCCTACTCAGGAGAAAAACTATGTCCATTGAAGTCGGTCAGAAGGCACCTATTTTTACACTGCTTACGGATGAAGGCGAAATGTTATCACTGGATCATTTAAAAGGTAAAAAGGTTATTTTGTATTTTTATCCTAAAGACGATACGCCAGGGTGTACCAAAGAAGCGTGTGGGTTTCGCGATCTCTGGTCCCAATTATCGAAGACCGGAGCTGTTGTTTTAGGTGTTTCAAAAGACAGTGTTAAAGCTCATCAAACATTCAAACAGAAATATAATTTGCCATTTACTCTGCTATCCGATAAAGACAATACTGTTTGCGAACAATACGGTGTGATGGTTGATAAAAATCGATTTGGAAGGAAGTACAAAGGTATTGAACGCACGACTTTTCTTATTGATGAAGAAGGGGTGATTTCGGCTGTTTGGCCTAAAGTTAAGGTGGACGGTCACGTCGCTGAAGTTGTAGGAAGACTGTAATGAAAAGGATTTTGATTAGCGGCGCTAATCGTGGCATTGGGCTTGAGTTTTTGAAACAGTATCTTGCAGCATGTGGGCAGGTTGACGGTTGATAGAAGGATAAAAAGCTTTTAATTCACTTTTTGAATTGGCAGCAGAAAAAAAGCAACCGCTTACGCTGCACGAGTTGGATGTATTAGATGAAAAAGCAACACAAGCATTGGACTAGCGCTTGAAAAATGAGGGGATCAATATTCTGTTTAATAATGCTGGCGTTAGTGCTAAAAATTTACGTGAATTCGAATCTATTCATGACATTGAGAGAGCTTTTGAGGTATTAAAATAAATACTATTGCGCCATTATTGATGGCGCAGGTGCTGCTAGAATCAGTCGAAAAATCAGAAAAAATTAAGCATTAATATGAGTATCGCGATGGGTAGTATTATTGAGAATGTCAACGAATTATTATGTTTACCGTGATAGTAAAAGCGCGTTGAATGCGATAACAAAATCCTTGGCCATCGATTTAAAGCGAAGAGGTATTACGTACGGGTAAGTTCCATAAATCCAACTTGGCTGAGAACGGATATGGGCGGTGAGCAAGCACCGTTGGACGTGATTAGTTCCGTGAGGGGAATTAGGGAAGTCATTGAGCGGGTTGGTATGAAATCGACTGCGCATTCTTAAGATACGACGATTGAAGCGAATTGAAAGTTATCGCTGCGAATAGAAAAACTTTATTGTCATCGAATGATGGAAGATTTAAATAAGCAACAAAATAACAAACCGCCTGAAACAACTAAAGCTGCAAAAGTTAATCGACTGGCATTGCAAATTGTTGGAGGAGATGTTCCTTATGTGGGAGGTATTTTTTCAACTATTACGAATACCTGATCTGAAAAAGATAGTTACAAACGCATTTAGTTGATAGCCCTTTGAGGACCCTCGAAAAATTAACACCCACCGGTATTTTTATAACCTATTGATTTCATGGTGGCCAGAGGCAGAATCGAACTGCCGACACGAGGATTTTCAGTCCTCTGCTCTACCGACTGAGCTATCTGGCCGCCCAGGGGGCTTATAGTGCTTGAGGTTGGGGGTTAAGTCAATATCATTTCTCGGTTCCAAGTTTATGCTCGGTCCAGGTTTTGAATCCACCTTTCATTTCCATGACGGGGAGCTTTGGTTCGGCAAACTTTACCGCGGCTTGGGCGGCGAGGTGGTAGGCTTGTGAATAGCAATAAATAATATTCCTCTTTTCTTTGTCTCATTTTTCAGCGGTTTTTCCCATTCGTTAGAAGGTAAATTAATAGCGCCGGGGACGTGGCCTTTTTTATACTCCTCGGGGGCGTGGACATCCACTACTTGAATCTTTGTGCATTCTTTTTAAGCATCCCGGAGCCTTCTACAGGCCCCGTGGTAAAAGCCATTTTTCTCTCAAAAAATTCTTTTGCCTTTTGCGGATCTTGGGTTAAAGATGGATTCATAATAATCCTCATTGAACTTAAACTAAAAGATAAGAATATTTTGGTACATTTTTCTGTTTCCAGCAAATAGAGACATAACTATGGTATTGGTTCTTCCTATTTACTCGCTAAACTCCTTCAAAATAAACTTTAAGGAGTTGTGATGTTAAGAGGTCTTTGTTTCTTTTGTCTCTGTTTTTGTATGATGATCCTCAGCTATGGCCAGGGAAAATACTTCCTTTTCGGTCCTGATGAAGATGAGAATATCAATGGTGTTTGTGTATACCTTTATGATGGGGTATTGGCAAGGGAGACTTATTGTTTAAATTTTGATAACGTTTCTTGCGTGCCGCTGGAACAAGCTCCAAATTGTCCGAAGGGTGATATCTTCAAAGATCACGGGACCTGCGTAGCAGTTGCTTTTCAAAGTGAGCCCAAGTCCATTAGTAGATGAGCAATTTTGCTGTCAGCACGTTCCCGTGTTCTAAAAAGACAGTGGTGCAGAGACTTATCATCCGATGTAAATTATTCCTTTTCAGAGGTGTAGCCGGCTGGCTTTTCGCTTCCGGTGCCAAAAAGGAAGTTTATCATTTCCTGTTCGAGGAATTGACGGGCTTTGGGGTCAATGAGGCTTAGGCGATACTCGTTAATAAGCATGGTTTGGTGTGACAACCAGGCTTGCCAGGCCTGTTCAGAAATATGGTTATAAATACGCTCACCCAATTCGCCGGGGTAGGGGGAATAGTTAAGAGCATCGGCTTCTTTACCTAATTTTTGACAAATAATACGTCGAGTCATAACACAGCAGTCTGTTGGATTAATTGTTTCAATAGACGGGCTACTGGAGCCGCAATACCGCCCGGTAGTGCTGAATGTTCTTTATACCAAATCTGGGGAGGACATTCCATCACTCGAGGCTGTCTTATTTTGATTTGTAATAAAACGGGTTTGATTTCGAATTCGAAGTGGCTGAACTGATGGAAAATAGAATTCCATCGTTCGCAGATAAGAGCTTCAAAACCGAGTTTGGTTTGGCACCATTTTTCAATATCCTCTTCAGTGGGGCACTCCGGAAAGCTCCATAATCCTCCCCAAATCCCGCTGGGGGGGCGCTTTTCAAGTAAAATTTCTCCCCGGGAGCTTCGAAGCAATAATAAATAAGCCGCTTTTTGCGTCCGTGCAGTTTTAGCTTTTTTAATAGGAAAATTCATTTGTTGTGAGAGACGATGAGCTTTGCAACTCGATTTTAACGGACACAACGAACACTTGGGCTTCGTTCGTGTACAAATCATCGAGCCGATATCCATCATGGCTTGATTGTAATCCCAACAGCGGTTTCGTGGGGTATATTTTTCAGCTAAGTTCCATAAAATATTAATTCCAACCTGTTGATTAATTGGAATGTCAAGAGCATTGTAACGTGCAAGAACCCGCTTGAGGTTACCATCTAAAATAACAGCGTACTGATGCATCCCTAAGGATAAAACAGCGCCGGCGGTTGAGCGGCCAATGCCTGGTAGGCTTGATAAGGTTTTTAGGGTTGAAGGAAAGTGGCCATGATAAGTCATATGAATAATTTGAGCCGCACGATGTAAGTTGTGTGCACGGGCGTAATACCCCAAGCCTGACCAATGGGCGAGAACTTCATCAAGCGGGGCTAACGCAAGAGCTCCTATGCTGGGAAATCGTTTAATAAACCGCTCAAAATAAGGGATGACTGTTGAAACCTGCGTTTGCTGCAACATGATTTCAGACACCCATACGCGATAGGGGGTCAGTTTTTTTTGCCAAGGAAGGTCATGACGGCCGTAGCGGTCAAACCAGCGTAACACCCCTTGTGCAAATTGTTTAGGATCCATTCTAATTAGCGAAAGTAATTGTTTAAATTTAATTTTTTAATTCCGCCGGTGCATTGCTTTACTTTTTTCTCAAGTTCATTAGTTAATATTTTACTAGCCAGGGTTGAAAAATCGGGTCGAATAGTCGGTGAATTAACCGTCCCATGGATGAGAATAGGCACTTCAAACTGAGGAGGGGCGCCCGATTTTGTGTACGCTGTGGTTAGCGTGTAATTGATGCGGTTGTCCATCAAATTTATCGTGCCAAGTCCCTTCGCGGTAATTGGGGCCGCATTCATTTTGAGATCGTTGTTATTTAGAATCCCATTTTTAACCATATAAGTTCCTGTCAAATTTGAAAAGGCCGTTGTCTTAGAATTTTTTAATTGAGACACTGATCGATGAGTTAATAACGCGTTGGCTTGTGCAAGGAACCCATTAATATTAATACCCCAAATAGTCCCATTCTGAACGGCAAATTTACCGCTTCCATTTAAATGACTTAAAAACTCCTCTTTAGAGTTACCTGAAGTGGTTAATACCGTATCAAAAGAGAATTGACCTGCTAAAGGAGACTTTCCTCGTAACGCGGTAAGCAGTTGTTTTAAATCGGTGTTTACGGTTCCTAATTTAATGGATAGCCTATGAGGCGTTTGTAGTTGATTAATTTCTATTTTTCCATTTAGCTGCATATTCGCTAATTTTAAATTGAGCGGAGAGATAGAGATATTTTGTTGATTGAGATTCACGGTTAAGTTGGTAACAATATTGACAGGCACTGGTGGTAAGCTAGGTCGCAGGAGAGTACCGTTAAACTTTATGTTAGAGAGACTGTAATTAGACTGTTGAAAATTTAAATCAGCATCAGCAGTAAGAGTAGTATTGAATGTGTTTTTGGATTGATTCGAAGCTAAGGTAAATTGCATTGACACAGGGAAATTAACAGCATTTCCAATATGGCCAGTTGTTAAATTTATCCCTTTTAAAGAAGTTATCGAGGACGATTTTTGATCAATTAAATTAATAGTTGTATTACTAATATTAATACCAGCGATTTTTAATTCGCTAACCGGAGGCACCATCTTTCTATTAGCATCGGTTGTATTTTTAGAATTGTTTTTGGTAATAGCTGAATGATTCCATTGCGCCCAATTGTCTTTCCCGCTTTTGTGTTTAATCAAATTAATGGTGGCTTTATCCAGCGTAATTTTATCCAATTCAACGCGGCCCATTAAGAGAGGCCAGAAGTGTACTTTAATTTTAATTTCTCCAATGCTCGCTAAATTTGTGCCTTGAAAGTCGACGGGATTGCTCAATTCAACTTGCTTGAGGTCAACACCTAAACACGGGATGAAAAACCATCCAAGGTTTCCTTTCAACATTAAATGGCGGCCCGTTTGGTTATATACGTAGTGGTCAATACGGTCTTTATAGTCGTTGGAGTTTAGAAGCTTGGTCAAGGCTATAACTGAGATAGCGGATACCAGAAATAAGGCTACAACCACGGTGACTAGAATCTTGATAAAAGTACGCATAAAAGGGCCCTTCAGTGAATCGATTAAGCGGGTGATGGGAGTCGAACCCACGTTCTAAGCTTGGGAAGCTTATGTTCTACCATTGAACTACACCCGCAAAAATTCATAGAATGCTACCTAATTCAGAGTGGAGAATCTAGTTAGAATGAATGAGAAGTTGATTAAAAAGCAATCAATTAGAAGTTTTGTGCGCAGGGAAGGGCGATTAACAACCTCACAAAAACGAGCGTTAGAAACTTTATGGATGAAGTATGGGATAATATTTACTGAAAAGAAAATTGTTTTTGAAGAAATTTTTAGAAATTCTTTCAATGTTATCTTAGAAATTGGTTTTGGTAATGGGTCGTCATTGCTTGCAATGGCGAAATCGCATCCAAATCTTAATTATTTGGGCGTTGAGATTTACCGTCCCGGCATTGCTTCGCTTCTGTTGGGTTTGAAAAAAGAGGGTATTACCAACCTTCGTATTTGCCAGGAAGATGTTGTTTCGGTATTAAAATACAGTATCCCAGAGGATTCATTAGCTGGCATTCATATTTTCTTTCCCGATCCTTGGCCAAAAAAGCGTCATCATAAACGCCGTTTGATTCAAGCTGATTTTGTGGCTTTGATGGTGCAGAAATTAAAGCCGGGTGGGAAATTGTATTTAGCAACTGATTGGGAAAATTATGCTTTGCAAATGATAAATGTGTTGAGTCACTTCGATAGTTTGAAAAATAAAGCGGGCCCAGGGCAGTTTTTGTTTCAGAATGAGGATCGTATGACGACCAAATTTGAAAGACGGGGGAAGCGCCTGGGTTACCGGATTTGGGATTTAGGCTTTGTGCGATTATCACCTGAATCCCGCGGCCGAGGCGCAGGATGACGACGGGGCGGCCGAGGGATAGCAATAGGAGCTTAAAATTTTTAAAAATAAAGATCGAACTGTGCCGTTACCACGTTGTCGCTTTTACCCAGACCAACAACGATCTTGGCTGGGGTTGGATTGGTTCCTGTGGAAATCGCATTGCGCGTATAATTCACGTCGTGACGATATTCCAATGCAAAGTTAGTGTCCTTCCAAATATTAACATTGTAGAAAAAACTGTAACGATCCTGCGCTAGAGCTACGGCCAATGCTTGGGTGGTGTGACCGTAAGCGATGCCGATGGAGCTGGGCTTTGAGCTGGTTTTGATCATGTAATTTGCTTCAGCATGAAAGGCGGTTGGACGAGCGCCTCGGTTTGCAAAATTGACATCATGGATATCAAATCTCTTCAGAGCATCAACGTATTCTGCAATAAATACTACTGGTTTGATAGCTAATGATCCATAAACACCCAGCGCCGGTACTCGGTGTCGCAATGTTTCATTATCTAAAAATGCCATTGCCTGCATTCCTTGCGAATCTGCTAAGTTAGAGATAAAGCTAGCGCCTATTTCACCACTAACGCGATCGCCATCACTAAACTCATACCCGACATCAGTTCCCCATTGATTATTGTGATTAGTGCGGTAAAAATTATTTGTGAGGCCTGGATAACCATACAACTCCGCGTGTAACGCATTGTTGCCGGTTTGTTGATAGCCTAACGTTATCGCCCGGGCACGTGTTCGACCCAGCGCTTGAGTCACTGGGGTAGTGATCATCATGCTGCTATAGCGACCAAAGGGAACATACACTTGGCCGACGCTGAGATAAAATGGAAATTGGCTTAAATTTCCAATCATGATGAAAGCCCGATTCATAAAAACACGGGAAGCATCTGAAAGCTCATCGGGATCATAATCGAGAGCCATATAACCCGATATCCAAGGATTGGCTTGGACATAAGTATCAAACTCAGCACCACTAAAATTAATATTGGCATTTCTTGAACCTGCGTAAGTACTTCCATATGAAGTTTGGCCTTCTAACTTTCCGCTAAAAACCACGCGGGGCATTTCGGGAAGGGGCACCCCTAATGCACGACATTCTTCTTCCAATTGGTGCTGTAATAAAAGCAAACGAACATCTTCACGGACGGTAGGAATGTTAATAACTAAATCAGAGGCATCAAAAGCGGGTGTTTTATGCAAGTAAGGACCAATGCTTAAGGGCGACAAGCGGTATTTACAGGATTTCTTCGAACATTTTCGATCGGGTGCTTTTTTCTTTTGTCGCTCTTTCTTCTGTTGAGTACGCAACTCATTAATTTGAGCCTGAAGGTAATCGACACGTTTGGTGATTTGTTGCTTCGTGGTAGTGGGGGTACTAGCTAAAATCGTGCTTAACGCGCCAGAAACGCATAGGGTCAACGCGGAAATGATCAGTTTGGACATCATGGTTCTTTCTCCTCTTAGGATTTCGGGTGGAGTAACAACCCTGTCACAAGTCACTTCATATTTTTGTGTCCCACCATGGCTAAATTGTGCACTACTTGCACTACTACACTACTTAGTTATTTGTTACGTATATATCATACTGATTAGCGATAGAGCAAGCCTAAAGTTTAATCCGGGTGCGATTAGAAGTGTAGGTTTTCTATACCACCTTGCGGGCCCAGTGGCTAAGTAACCTAATGAAAAGTGCCCCTCCTTAAAGAGGGCGTTATAATGCGCCAACATAGAGTTTCTATTTTTAAAAAAAGGAGCAGGGCCATGAAAGATATTAAAATACTTGGTGTTGGTATTTATTGCAAAAGGGGTTTTTCAACTGTGTGGGATTGATGAGTGGGGTAAGGTGATCCACACGAGAGGGGTTAGGCGCTCAATATGTGTCCACTGTGGCAAGGCCTTAAGGTGGCTTGTGTGGTTGATAGAAGCGTGTGGAGGCGCGAACCATTGGTATCGGGTTCATGGG
>NZ_CAJRAM010000037.1 GCF_907164965.1 Coxiella endosymbiont of Ornithodoros maritimus | reverse complement strand
AAAGCCGTGGTAAAAACCAATGAGGATTGTCAACGGGTACAGCGCAGCCGGGGGGATTTAACGGCGCTGCCGGTTTATGCGAACGGGGAGGGACATTCATCAATTTCATCTGTTTCTGGCAAGTTGTTGGTGTTTATTGGGTTAGTTCCTCCACAACACGCGAGTGAGAATAAGGAGGTCTTGTCGCGGATTAGTAAACGCGGCAATGTGATGTTAAGGACGTTAAGGTAAAACCTGAGGTTGATGAGGCTAATTCATGCGGTGGCTCGGTGAAGCCGCATATACGTTCTTTTCGTCAAAACTGATTGTTGACAACAACCCTGGGGCCATATACGTATAGACCAAAGCAGAATACGGGAAAATAATGATCTCGTCTATCATCCCCGTATTTCACTGCGCTTCATACAGGCTATTTGTTGATGAATCTACACTTTTAAATTCATAATTGCTTAATATTTATCTATTAATTTAAATAAAGTGCAATAGAGTGAAAATTATTTTGAATAAACGATTTGAATCGTACCATTGCTTCAGCTAAGGTTGCTCACTTTGCTGCGAGATTTTAGCTTGACTCTCGGTGCTGGTTATGGAATAGCTAGGGTTTTGCAAGGTTAAAGCAGATCAAGGGACAGAGGGTTAAATTATAATGAAAAATATAGACTTATCTCTGATTGCAACCGTAGCTGTGGGATTCGGCACAGAGAGCTTGCCCAGGGGGCGGCTGTGGGGGAATAGAGCAGATTATACGCAAATGGAGATTTAGGCGGGCTAAACTCCAAGATTACCAATTTCGGTTCCATCAACGACGGCGTTTATAATGCCGGCGCTAGTTGTCAGTTCAATAAATATTTTGCATTGGAAGGTAATTACACACACTTTCCCAATCTCAAGTCTGGCACTGTTGCCGAAAAAAGCAATACGGAAATTTATGCAGTCGGGAAAGCTATCATTCCCTTAAAAAAGGGTACAACGTGTTTGCAAAAATTGGAGCTGCCTAAGTCTTTATTACCACCCTTCCTGGTATGGAGGATGTTTCTGGCATTAATTTCTCAAATACCCAGAGTGAAATTTCACCTTATGCTGCCTTGGGGGTTGATTATTCGGTTTCTCAAAAAGTGGGATTCAATTTACAATTCGCAGGTACGCCCGAAGGCGATAACATTCCCGCTAGATACGCTGTGATGGGTGATTTAAATTACAATTTTTAATTTTAAGCCTGCATCTTCATTGCGATCTTGTCATTAGCGCCTAGATGTCAGAATGACAGTCTGCCTTTACAAGCGCTTTTCGCTCATTTAAAATCCTTCGTCAGTCATTTAATTAAATTGAATGACCAAAAATTAATTTGGAAAATCCCTAGTAGGATAGTTCTATTGTTTAATTTTAAAATAGTGGTAGGATGCCATGTCAATAAGTTCGATTATTTTTACGGCTTTAGTTTGTTTTTCTCTAATTCTCCTTCTCATTGTCATTTCTATGTTTGGTCGAGGGAGAGATCGATTAGGCGATTCGTCATGCAAAAATGATAATAACGATCAAATTTACGTTGGTAATTTGCCCTATCATATAGTGGAAAACGATTTGCATCAATATTTTTCCCGATTTGGCGCGATTGAATCTGTTAAAATTGTTAGGAATTTTCGTACGGGCCATTCAAAAGGCTATGCGTTTGTGACGTACTTTACTCCAAAACAAGCCGTTAAAGCGTTAGACGCTCATGGCAAAGATTTACAAGGACGATCTTTGGTGGTTCGGATTGCTAAATCAAGAGAGCAGCAACACGCATACACGTAACCGCCTTGAAAGCGCTAATAATTGAAGATTTAAAAAAGACTTATAAAAATCACCAGCGCGTAGTCAGTCGCTACAAGGGAGAAAGCGCTTAAACCTGCTCAGCGCTCCCGAGGGAAGCCCCCCAAAGAGAAATTTACTTTAGGATTCACATACACCGATTGTCAGGTAGATGATGCCCGTTTAGTTGTAACCAATGCCCTAGGTGCAAAAGCAAAAGGGGCTACCGTATTGACGCGAACTCTTTGTCAATCGAAGGAGATCCTAATAAAATACACATTTCTGAAGAAGAAACGAATTATTTAATTGATTCGATCAATTATTATTTTACTAAACCACTAACCATAAATGGTATTCGCTCGTCTTATGCGCCTGTTCGCGCTTTATTTGATGATAAATCCAAAAAAGCTCAAAAAATTACACGCGAACACCATTTAGAGTTAAATGACGACAACGGAAAAACGCCTATTTTATCTATCACTGGCGGAACGGGTATTGTCAAAATTAAAGTCTTGTTTTCCTAAATTGGTTCGTCTTGGAGAGCGAGTACCCTTTTGCCAAACGGTGATTTAAGAGGCGATTTTAATCAATTTTTATCGCCTAATGAAGGAAAAATATACCTGGCTGCCGAAAGCACTATTATTCCATTATGCCAGCCATTATCGATCGTTAATGAACTGTTTTTTAGAAAGCGCGCGCCGATCGACGATTTCGAAGCATTTTGGAGGGGTTTGTATAGAAGGGAAGTGGATTATCTAAATTAAAAACGAGTGAGCAAAAACGACTGAGGATATTTTGTGGCGTCGAACCAAATGGGGTTTATTGTCGGACCAAGGAATCAACCAACTTGAGGCATTTTTAAATGATGTTGAACAATGAATTTTTTGACCGTGATGCGTTCGAACTGTCTCAGAATTTACTAGGTAAAGTAATTCATGTGCATTATGAAAAACAATGGTTGTGCGCTCAAATTATTGAAACCGAAGCTTATTATAAACATGAAAAAGCCAGTCACGCTTCATTGGGCTTTACTGAAAAACGCAAAGGATTATTTATGCCTGCCGGCACAATTTATATGTATTATGCACGTGGGGGTGATTCATTTAACATTAGTTGCCAAGGAGAAGGCAATGCTGTTTTAATAAAATCAGCTACCCCTTATCGTGAGGCGAAAAATTTAGAAACGATGATAGCTACGATGCAACAACTCAACCCTCCTAAAAATAAAGCTGATTGCCGTAAGCCTGAAAAATTGTGTTCAGGTCAAACTTTGCTATGCAAATCGCTTAATTTACGCGTTAAAGAATGGGACCAAAAACAGTTTTCAAAGCAGCATTTTTTTATCAGTGATAACGGTTATCGCCCTTCGAAAATTGTAAAAACTCGCCGCTTAGGGATTCCCAAAGGACGCGATGAACATTTATTCTACCGACTGCTCGATCATCGTTATGTTGCTTATTGCACAAATAATCCCTTGAATAAAAGGAGCTGGCAAGAAGGAAAAGATTATTTCATTATACCTTCCAAAACGGATGAGGTATAATCGATTGATTTTTTCGAAAATAACAGATCTAAGGTTTTTAATAATGAAATTTATTGAAGAAAAACAGTTGAAAATTGATCTGTTAATTAATAATGGGGGAATAATGGGGCGTGGGGTGCTGTCAAAATTTTTCTGAAATTCCGTTTGATTCCTTGGAAAAAATGTTGCGTGTTAATATCGACCGGCTGGTCAAATTAACGCGGAAATTATTGCCGTCCATAATTAAGCAAGAGAAGGGAAGCATTGTGAATATTCGTTCTGTTTATTCATTTGTGCTCGTCACTTCACAGGCGGCGTATGTCGCTAGCAAAGCCTTTGTAAAATCATTTTCTTTTGGATTACAGGCCGAATTAAAGAAAACCGGCGTTTCGGTTTTTTGTGTTTTTCCGAGGTCAACTGAAAGTGCTTTCCGAGCGTGAGCAGGGGTTGTCAGTGATTCAAAAGCGGTTGTTTATTATCCCAGGCTGGTATAATTGGCTTTTTATCGTCTTGATATAATATGTTCTTATTTTTGGTTACCGAAAATTATAAATTTCTTAGCCTATCAGATGCGTCGAATAGAGAAAAAGCGGTCAAATTAATTCTACCAGAAGCGAGGAAATATGTTTCGACTTGATCTTCTAAGCGATCCTTTAGAACAATTTAAATTATGGTATGACGAGGCTATCCGTCATGAAACCCTTCATCCAGATGCGATGGTGCTAGCGACCGCTGATTTAAAAGGTAATCCTTCTGCGCGAAATGTTTTATATAAGGGAATTTCTAAGGGCGGCTTTCTCATTTTTACGAATTACCACAGTCGGAAAGCTTATGAATTAGATGAAAATCCACAGGCTGCTTGGGTTTTTTATTGGCCAAAAACCTATAAGCAAGTGCGCGGCGAGGGTCGAGTTGAACGCCTAACGCAAGAGGAATCAGAAGCTTACTTTGAGACGCGTTCTTGTGAAAGTCAAATCGCGGCATGGGTTTCGGAACAAAGTCAGGAAATTCCTGATCGTGAATATCTCATCACGCGCTATAAAAAATATCGGGAAAAATTTCAAGATGATGTGCGTTGTCCTGAATTTTGGGGCGGATTTCGTTTAATTCCCGATCGCATGGAATTTTGGGTTGGGCAGGAACACCGTTTGCACGATCGCTTTTGTTACCTTAAAGAAAACCAAGAATGGAAAATTATACGCCTTGCACCTTAAAGAAGTTTAAGAATCCGTAAAGGAATTTAGAATGAGAAAAATTGGCCATTATATCAATGGTAAATTCGTTGATAGTAAAGGAGAAACTTATCAGGAAGTTTATAATCCCGCGATAGGAGAAGTGAACGCGCAGGTGGGATTGGACACTGCAGAAGAAAAGTAGCAGAAGCTGTTGAGTCCGCGCGAAACGCCTTTAATTCTTGGTCGTTGGTTACCCCTTCCTTTGTGTCGGGCTCGTGTTATTTTTAAATTCAAAGCGCTTCTTGATAAGAATATTGATAAATTAGCGGAATTATTAACTTCGCAGCATGGCAAAATACTCGAAGGCGCGAAAGGAGAAGTGCTGCGCGTTATTGAATTAACCGAATTTTCCTGTGGTACCCCTTATTTGTTAAAAGGCTCCTATTCGGAAAATGTAAGCAATGATCTTGATAGCTACACCATTCGCCAACCGCTAGGGGTCTGCGTAGGCATCACGCCTTTTAATTTCCCCGTAATGATATCGGCGTGGATGTTTGTGGTTTGTGCCGGCTTATCGCTTGCGGCAATACTTTAGTTCTAAAACCTTCTGAAAAAGACCTTTCAGCCGCCTTATTTTTATATGTCGTAGTTGCAATAACCGATATCCTAGTGGATGCGCTTGTTCAGCGCTTAAAAGAAAAAGTACGCAGCTCCAACCGCTAGTGACTAGAGAACACTTAGAAAAAGTTAAGGGCTTTATCAATTTGGGCATCGAAAAGGGGGCTGAACTAATCGTTAATGGTTGTGATTGGGAAACTTTGAAATATAAAGTGGGAATACTGGGGGTTAACGTTTCCTATTCCGGTTCCCGTTGTTTATCATACCCTTGGCGGTTGGAAACCCTACATATTTCGGGGACATTCATATATCAGTCATTAAGCCCTCTATATTGACAGCTCATCCATTGATATAGAGGGATCACGAGAAACTTCACAAAGAAGCAGAAAAGTTCCCCATTTCAATATTAAACCCTCCCGTTTCAGATGGCGTTGCGGCAGCTGAAACAGCTGGTTTAACTTTTATGCTCGGAGATAAAAAGAGGATTTTGAACGCGCTAAATAATGGTACAAAGCAAATACCCCGCTTGGAAAGCGCGCAACAGAACTCTATCAACAATTCGTTGACTCCAATCATGGCAAAGTCGATTTTTAATTTATTATCAAACTATTAAAAGATAAATCTCAATACTTAATCAATACTTAAATAAAACTAACTCCTACGGCCTCTTCTAAAAGCAGTAAGTTTTCTTACCTGTACTACATTTAATTTTGGAAATTCAAAAAAGGGAAGAAAAAAAAGTTATAACAAAGGGAAACTTTATTCTTCTTTCAGCGTTTATCTTCTTTCTCTCCGCTTGGCTTCTTCTAGATAATTCATCATAATTTATTGGCTTGGGCCGTTCAGCAACCCAGTTTGGTTAAGAATTGCGAGAAGAGGCTATTTCGCGTGGAATACCTCCAGAGGTGTTTGATCGGACTTTTAGCACGGCGAAAGAACCCAGCCGTAAAGTAATGCATTTAGAACGAACCTAGCTTGAGCGCTGGATTACTTTTTTAAAATACCACAGTACCCGGCCAGACCCTTTTCGAATCCGGTTGGCTGCTCTAAACACCAAAAACACTATATCGAATATTGACCGAGGTCGGTATTTAGCGAAACACGGTTGGAAAGCTCATCAGCCTTGAGGTATCGAAGTGATACCCCATCCGGTTTTGATACTCTAGGGAAAAATTAAAAAAAACAATTCAAGAATGGCGGCGAATGGGTCTTCGCACCGTGGGAGGAAGACCTTGGCCGCACGGTAACAAAGAGGCTGAATTAATTCGCCACTACGACGGTCCCGATTTTCTGGTCTTTAATAACTTTAATGTCTTGATGAAATGGAACCGATCGACGTATTATGCAGGAATCGTAGGCTGGATAGCTGAACAAATTTGCGGCAGATTAATACAATAAAATGTCTATTAATACAACGCTTTTAACGCCAGAGTTATACCAATACCTATTGCAGATTTCTTTGCGCGAGCCCCCACTATTGACGGAATTACGAGAAGAATCCACTCAGTCATTTTTTAATTATGCCATGCAAACAGCACCAGAGCAAGCGCAACTATTAGCATTGCTAGTTAAATTAATGCAGGCAAAGAAGGTTGATCGATATTGGCACCTTCACGGGTTACAGCGCCATCGCGATGGGATTGGCTTTGCCAAAAGACGGAACACTCATTACTTGCGACGTGGATGAAAAGTCCACCGCACTTGCTAGGGAATATTGGGAACTGGCCAAGCCTGGCAATACGATGTTATTTACATTGATGCGGATAAAGCCAATACGGGTCTTTATTACGAAGAGTCTTTAAAGTTGCTACGAGAAGGGGGATTGATAGCCATTGATAATGTGTTGCGACGGGGTCAGGTAGCTGACGAAGAAAATCAAAGTGAAAACAACCAGCTTATCCGGCTTTTTAATCAAAAAGTTTATAAAGATGAGCGCGTCGATATGATTCTCATTCCTATTGGAGACGGTTTAACCCTGGCCCGGAAAAAATCACGAATAAACTTCGCCCGTAGCCGATAGCATCGCTGCGATGGGTCGTCTTTTTGGAAATTTACCCAAAATAATAGTGAGAATCACCATAAATAGGGAGGCTTAAAAATAAACCGATGAATACCCAAGTGGAGCCCCAAAACGCGAGAGATAATAAAATAACCAAATATCGGTCCCTTGATTGCTGTGGTGACTTTATCAATAGTCGCTTCCATTCAAGTAACGCAGACGGTCTTTTTATCTCTATCCTTCGATGGTTATCACGCTAAGTTCTTTGTTTTTATTTTATAAATACCTACTTCAGGTTTCGCCAAGCGCTATCACCGATGATTTAATGCGCGTTTTTCATATCAGTGGAGGAGGCTAGGTAATTTGGCGGCTATTAGCGGTAGGTATTTTGCTCGATAAATACAGCCCTCGACTCTTAACCAGCCTTGCTATGGTTTGTTGTGCTTTGGGATCAATAATTTTTTCTATCGCTGACACATTGTGGGTGGCTACTTTTTCGCGCGACTGCTGGTCGGTGCAGGGGCGGCGTTTGCCACCATTACTTATATGAAAATGGCCAGTATTTGGTTTCGCCCAATCAATTTGCTTTTGTTGGTGGATTATTAGCGCCCGCCGCTATGTTGGGGGCTTTATGCGGTGAAGCGCCATTAGCGTTTCTTTTTCAGTACCTGGGTTGGCGAAATACTCTTTTTATTCATGGCATTTTAGGTCTCGGTATCGCTGGGATTTTTTATCTCTTTATTCGCGATAAAAATCGGTAGCTTCTCCAACTGATTATGAATCTCAAACCGTTACGTTAAAAGATATCCTCCAAGTATTAAGAAATAAGTTAAATTGGTTTTTGACCTTGTATAGCGGCCTCGCCTTTGCTCTCATCGCTGTTTTTGGCGGCCTGTGGGGCAAGCCTTTCTTGCAGGAGGCCTATCATTTTACAGGCACTCAGGCGGCTAGTTTAATTTCGCTTCTGTTTATTGGGGTGACGATCGGTGGCCCGCTATGGGGCCTATCTTGCCGATCGATTATATTAGATTCTGCAATAGGAAAAGAAATCAATAAAACCGCATTAGCAGCAACCGTAGTGGCTTTTATTTATCGGTTTGTTTCACTGGAAAAACCGCCATGCTTTTTTTCTTCCTCAGCAACTATCAATTCTCGGGCATCATATTCCTACTGTCTTAAAATTTGGAGTTTTTCTTTCTAGTTAAGCTACTATCAGCTAATACTGCTTTTGCTTCCTTGTAAAAGCCCGTAGGATCCATTAAGGCTTTTTTGAAATGGCTCACAGTATGAATGTAGTATATCAATTAGTCCATGTAACTTATTATTTTCACTATATTATGATCCACTAAGTTGACAACTCTAAAGAGGCTAGGCCACTTTGCTCCAAAAAGTTAAGAAGGTTTGAAACTCGCGCTCCGTTGCTTTTAGCTTTTGTTGTATTTCTCGGAGTCGGTTTTTATAAGCCTTAAATTGAGCCTCTTTCAATGCTAAATAACTCTTTTCAAGTTCTTCCAGCCGGCCTCTACTCTTTTCTTTCTCCTGAAAGTAGTGCCAAACGTTGAGTATCGGTTTGCAGACGGTATTTAATGATTCTGCGTTGCTCTACACGCTTTAAGCCAGACACCAACCCCACCTGGGATAACAAATAAATCAACCATTTCGTTGGATCAAAGTGAAAAAAGCGCACGCCGTTTCGATAATCAATCGGAAATTGATGGTGAAAATTATGAAAACCTTCGCCCATAGTAAGCAGGGCGGTTACCCAATTATCCCGAGCAGATGAATTTTTGTAAGTTTGTTTGCCAATCATATGACAAAGTGAATTAATAAAAAACGTCATCTGATAAACTACTGTAATCCTTAAAGCAACAGCAATTACGAGAGCGCTGATCGGGTCGCCCCAAAGGGCGCCAATGGCCATTGGCAGTCCAAAACCCATTAGAATAGCAATAATCGGAAAGAAACGATGTTGAAAGCGATAGATAAGATCATCTAGTAAATCTTGGACATTGCTAAAATCCCGTTTTGAAGGATCAAGAGTAAATAGCCATCCTATATGGGCATACCAAAAGCCTTTTTTGACGCTATAGGGGTCTTGGTCTGTGTCAGTATAACGGTGATGCTTTCGATGGTCAGTGGCCCATTCTACAATGCTTCCTTCAAAAGCCGCCGCTCCAAAAAGCGCAAAAAATAGCCGAATAGGGCATGCCGCCTTGTAGCTTTTATGAGCGGCAAGGCGGTGGTAACCCGCTGTTATCGAAAGGCCACAAGCAATAAGCATCGCTCCCGCCAAAACCCACGTTGGCCAATGAACAAGGCCAAAAACGATAAAAAGTGTGGTACCAGTGATTCCTACAAGCCCTGTAAGAAGAATAAATGAGACGTTTAACGAGTTGATTTTTGATTTTTTTTTAAGCATTTTCTTAATACATACTTGACAAAATGAATAATGGATATAGTATAGCATAATTTAGCAGTAACACTTCAGATCGCGATTTTAACAGACGAGATAAAACAATTAAATAAGGAGTTGACAGATAAAAAGGCTGAGTAAAAAGGCTGAGCTTGATCAATTAAACTGTCAATTCGACATAGCGGTGATTATTTCGATAATCACCGCTAAAAAAAGCAGCACTGAGCGATTAGTTTTCAATAGCGAATTTAGCATGTAGTGGTAAGTGATCGGATAATTTTTTCCAATAACTTTCATTAAAAATTTCACCGCTAAGCAATTTTAATCCACGATAATAGATTCTATCTACCTGAAGCGTCGGTCGGGAAGCAGGATAAGTTTTCGCATGCTTCCCTTCAAGGACTTTATAAACTTCTTTTAACTCAAGCTCTTTTTCCATGCAATTAAATGCGCCCCTACGCCAATCATTAAAATCACCGGCAATAATTAATGGGGTGTGAGGAGGAACGTGCGCCTCAATCCGTTTACTTAATGTAATTAGTTGATAATCCCTTTCTGCGCGAAACAAACCGAGATGAATACAAATAACGTGAAGTTCAACTGTCAGCCCATAATCGATAATAGCATGCAAAATGCTACGACTCGCTCTTTGGCTTAGTGAAACATTGATATTCTTTACCATTTTGAAAGGAAAATTACTAAGCAAGGCATTGCCATGATGAGCCGACCCATAGACAGCGTTTTTGCCATACATGTAATGAGGCCACTTAGATTCAGCGATAAATTCGGTTTGCGGAAGATCGGTATAGGCAAATTTTTTGAGGCGAGATTTACGATGCTTTCCCTGCACTTCCTGTAAAAGAACGATGTCTGCGTCGATTGCTCGTAAGGCTTCGCGGATATCCGGCAACACAAATCGGCGATAGCGTGCACTAAACCCTTTATGGATATTGTACGATAAGACGGTGAAAGCATCGCGTTTCGTTGTCAGACTTTCCATAGCCCCTCTAGAATTGGTCCAACCATTGAGTTTCACTTTTTATAATACTATTAAGAAATAAAGTTGGCACAATCAAAAGCGTCAAAAAAATACAGTTCTAATGTGCTTAACTTCCAATTTTCAGGAAAAAATCGAAATCTCAACAATTTTTTATTTTGGCAGCCGGCGTCTTACCCAAACTCACTTTTCCCGCAAAAAGAAAAATAAGCCCGCAGATTAGTTCATTTAGGGAATACCTTTGGGTATTCCCCCCTTTTTTTACCTCTTCCATTCTCACCTTCCGATATGATAAATTGAGGCGTTCCCCTTTGTCTAACAAGTTTTAAAATGAATATAATGAACATTTGGAAAACGCCATTTAATGTGCAAAAAGCCGCTAAGCATTGCAAGAACACTATGGTTGAACATCTAGGGATTGAATTTACCGAGGTGGGAAAAAATTATCTTTGCGGCCGCATGCCAGTTGACCATCGCACGCAGCAACCGATAGGGCTTATGCACGGTGGGGCTTCTTGTGTCCTAGCTGAAACGCTGGGGAGCATGGCCGCTAATTTTTGTGTCGATTCCAACGAGTTTTATTGCGTAGGGTTAGATATTAATACTAACCATGTACGTTCTGCGCGCTCAGGTTTTGTGATCGGCACTGCTAAACCTTTTCATATTGGTAAGAGCACGCAAGTATGGGGCATTGAAATTTTCGATGAAAAGGACCGCCTGGTTTCAGTTTCTCGTCTAACAATGGCGGTATTGAAAAAATCGGCGACTCAAGGAGAAATAAGGTAAAAGCTAATTACCGCCCCTATTTGGGGATTTTATGACGCCACTTTTCAAGGAAAATCTTTTAAATTTCACCTCCATTATTGCAGTTTGGCAAAAAAGGTCTTCTACATAACCCCACCGACCGTGATCATCGTACTCAATACATAACCGTTATCAGGTTGATCTTCAGTGAGTTAACCGCAGAACATTACGAAGATAAAATTGCTAAAGATCCTCGTAAAGATTACCTCAATCCAAATAAAAGTTCTATTGGCAGTGGTGAAGACGTGTTTAACTTTGAAGTTAATAAGGTACCTGCCCGCCCTCTCTGGTCTCGAAGCAAGGCATCTAGGGCAGCTTTGCGACCGCCATTTTCTGGGGTACATTCATCGAA
>NZ_CAJRAM010000036.1 GCF_907164965.1 Coxiella endosymbiont of Ornithodoros maritimus | reverse complement strand
CTGAACGCTATTTATATCATGATGGAAACTCACAATCCCCGTGGCTTCGGCCGTCTCAAAGCCTTCGATTCTTTGTCTGTCGGTAGGCAGCCTACGCACGAAGATGACGGGCTTTTTTTAACTACTTGACAAGTCGCAGCTGCTTATTCGTTGTTGACTGTTAGGTCTAATAAAATGAAATTTGTTACAGCCAATTGGAAGCACCTGCGCGGGGACGACGAGAGTTTGTCGTTCACACACAACTCATCCACCTAAATAACGGCCTTTACAATAGACCTCCTCGAAGGTCAGCAACGCCCCCGCCTGCATCACTTCTTTTTCTGCCCGATAGGGACATTTTCCCGCTATAAAACGTTGCAAATTAATTAACAGCCAGCTAAGCCACGTGCCCATTAAAACAGCAAAGGTAAGTGGTATCTGAGAGATTGATCCGCCGGCTTGCTGGTAGCCTTAGAGTAAGGCGTTATATCTTGTCATCGATTTTATCGTAGTGAACCACACTCCAATCGAACGCGCTTCCAAACATCTCCACCATGGGGGATAAGTCCCGCTGATTCCCCAATCAATAATGACAGGGTCGTCATCAGAGTTCCAAATAATATTCTGAGAGCTGATATCGCGATGACTGATCAGGCGAAATGGTTTTAGTCTGGCTGTTGCTTCCCGGCTTGCTTCGCTGACGGCGATTAATTCCGCTAATAATGATTGAAGTTTATCGCCGCTATTTATTTTTAAGGTACACTCCATATTAACCGCACACACCCACTCTGCCTTATTGAAGGGATAATCATAAAATAAATCGTTTAAAACGGTTAGATCAAATTGGCTAGGCGTGAGATTCATCTGGTGAAATTAAATAACAACCTCCCTATTTTCTCTGCTTGTTGTGGTAATATTTCATCGATGGACATTATACCTTTCCTTCTACCCACTCAAACAGTTAAAAATAATACGGACCCCTTTTAAGGCCGTAACAACAGGCAATTTTGCTTGCTGCAAATAGCGAGCGATTTTTTCAGTTTCTTCACAAGGGCGCTTGGTTGATGCTCGCTTTAAAGCGAAATGTCCTTTTTTCATTTCTATTTTCCAAACTTGGTTAATTTTACCAATTGATACCGCTCTAGGTTCATGAATCAACGGTCCGATAGAAAAATAAGAACTAATAGCATCCGTGATTGATAGGGTAAAAAGGAATTTTTTGTTACTCATTCTAATCTTATCTCAAAAACTAGCAATAAAATGGAAAAATAGATAGTTAAAAAATAACACACTTCAATAAAAGGGGGCATCTAAATAATGGAAGAAAGCTCAGATGTCGCTGATATCGCCTTTTCCTTCACGGAGAATAGTTGGTTCGCCGTCAACGAGATCAATCACAGTAGTCGGCTCCACCCCACAAACACCGCTGTTCACAATTAAATCAACTTGAGCGGTTAACTCCTGTTCTCTTTCACTGATCTCAGAAGGCGCCCACTGTTCTCCTGGAAAAATCAAAGTGACATTCATTAATGGTTCCTGCAGTTGTTCCAATATGGCCTGAATGACTCGATGATCGGGCACTCGGATACCGATCGTTTTCCGTTTAGGGTGTTGTAATTGCCGGGGGACTGCCCGCGTCGCCGATAAGATGAAAGTATAAGGGCCTGGCGTATGCGCTTTTAAAAATCGAAAAACGGGGTTAGTAATTCGTGCATACACAGCAATTTCGGATAAATCACGGCACAACAGCGTAAACGGATGAACTTTATTTAATTGGCGTAGCCGACGAATGCGCTCGGTCCCTGACTTGTTTCCTAAACCACATCCCAAGGCATACCCCGAATCGGTAGGATACACGAGGACGCCCCCAGCCCTAAAGGTTTCTACCACCTGCTTAACCAGCCGCGCCTGGGGATCGTCAGGATGAATATGAATTGTCGCCATAGCTTAATGATAGTATATTACGTAGGGCAAAAGCAGAGAGGCTCTTTTACCCTATGAAATTTTTATTTGATTACTTTCCCATCATTTGTTTTTTTATTGCTTATAAATTCTGGGGTATCTATATTGCCACGGCAGCAGCAATGGTGGCTTCTGCTTTACAAGTCGGCACTTATTGGATTCATTTCCGTCGCTTCGAAAAATTTCATGTGATTGCGTTAATCTTTATCCTATTTCTTGGCAGCTTCACGCTGGTTTTTCACAACGCCATTTTTATTAAATGGAAACCCACAATCGTTTATTGGATATTTGCCATTGTGTTGTTCGCTAGCCATTTTTTTGGAAAACACACCCTCGTGCATCGAATACTAAAAGAAAAAATCGAGTTACCTGCGAAAACGTGGTCGCGTTTAAATTTAAGCTGGGCTTTATTTTTTTTAGTTCTCGGCGTTTTAAATCTATTTGTCGTTTATAATTTTGATACTAATACGTGGGTCAATTTTAAATTGTTCGCCACTTTAGCGCTGATATTAATTTTCATCCTCGGGCAAGCTTTTTATATTACCCGACATACCCAAAACTTAAAAACGAATAACAAATGATGATGTACTACGGCATTTATTGTGAAGATTGTGACGATAGCTTTGAACGCCGCCGAAGCGTTCGAGAGGCCTATTTACTACGATTAAAAAAATTACACGAAAAAAATCGCTTTCTACTCGCTGACCCGCTATTAAATGAAGATAATGAAAATCCTATCGTCAGCGGTGTCAAAGGCTCACTCATCGTAGCAGAATTCGAAAATATTGATGTTGCTAGGGAATGGGCAGCAGCCGACCCTTATGTTACAGGCAATATCTATTCTCGCGTTACCATTTGTCCCTTTAAAAAAGTTTTCCTTGACGCCCATGAACCACCAACAACAAGCCAACCGGATTCAAAAACGACTCACAGAAGTTTTTAATCCTGAAAAATTAATCGTAACCGATGAAAGCCGTTATCACATCGGCCACCCCTTCGCCAAAGAAGGGAAAGGCCATTTTAAAGTAGAAATCACGGCAAAGGCGTTTAAAAATAAAAATCTTATCGAATGCCATCGATTAGTTTACGAAGCTTTGGCCGATTTAATGAAAACAGATATTCACGCTTTACAAATACTCGCAAGGGCAGCCAAAAGTTAAATTTCTTGTTTTTACCTTAACTACAAATACCCGAAATTTCTTTTCCTTTTTGAGTAGTCATTTCAGTCAGGCGCTTACAATTAGTCTCCTCTAGATAAAAAGTTAAAAAAACAGCGACAATTAAACTCAGCGGTAATATGCCTAAAGCTAATTGATAATTCTAAGCGTAAAATGAAATTCGATTAATGGCGTAATCCGACCAAGATAAATTCAATAAAACACTTATAAACGAAAGAGAAACCCCAGAAAATGTTACAACGGTATTGGTTAAAGCAATGCCTGTTGCGGTTAATGGATGAGGGCTTAATTCTCGACTGATAGAAAAGACAATCACTTGCGCTCTGCCAAATAAGCCTATAAAAAATAACGATAAAAATAATAATTCATGAGTTAAATTGGGCACATAGAGAATCACAGATAACAAGATGGCGGAAAAAGTGGCTCCCACCGTTAGAGGCACTCGTCGAGATTTGAGACTGTCTGAAATCCATCCTACAAACGGCGCTCCGCAAAACCAACCTAAATAGATTAAGCAAATACCTTCGGCTGCAATCGGCGGCGACAAATGATAAACACCTACTAAATAAGAGACGCCCCAAAAGTCTGCAAATCCAACCAAAGGAATAAATAATAGGCAACCTACCGCATGAGGTAATTGTTCCCGTGATAAAAACGAATCGATAAGTAGGGAGGTAAATACAAGCCATCTTTAACACCCCAATAAACGCAAAGGCTGAGCTCAACCCGACGAAAAATCGCCCGATATAAGTAAGCAGCAGACTTTCAGAGTTTGAAAATAAAAAATTGCCGAAACCACAGGCAACCAGGGCGCTTGCCAATAGAATTCGGGGATTAAAACGCTCCAACAAAATCCCTACGATAATTTGCATCGGCATATAGACGTAATAGTAAATACCCGCCAAATTACTGAGGGAAATGGCATCGAGCCGGTAGGTAATCAGCAAGTACGGAGCAATCACGCTGGGGAGAACGCGAAGCAGATAAGCATAAAAATAGAAAAGAGCCCTTAATCCGCAAATAACCCACGGGCCAGTATGGGGGGGGGAACGGCCCTTATTTAGTTAGATCGTCCATAGCCGCCCCAGATTACCATTTTTAACCATCAGTGAAAAGCCGCTTGTCACGGAGAGAAAATTAGACTATAGTTCAGCGATTCCGATGCCTGAAACATCAGTTAATTTTGAGAAAGTGCCATGAAGGAAAACATACATCCTCCTTATAAACAAATTAAAGTAACTTGCAGTTGCGGCAACACCTTTATGACCGGGTCTACTTTGGACCGTGAGCTTCACCTTGAAATCTGCTCAGCCTGCCATCCCTTCTACACTGGTCAACAAAAAATGGTGGATACTGCCGGGCGCGTCGAACGTTTCCGCAAGAAATATGCGAAACGCTAAGCCGCTAACGCTTAGCCTGAAAATAAAAAATAATCATTTCATTTCTAAGGGCTCATCAGCGACCTATCGATAATTGTCACGATGGATTGGTCCTCTTGTCGGGTATTTTCATGAAAAAACCGACGCCATTTTTTCGCGCAGGGCTGTCCTTGAAACAAACCATTCAAGTGACGAAGCATGATACAGGGGAACACCGTTCGCCAATTGTTTTGTCACATAAGACAGATGCCGCAATAAAACCCTTTTCGGGGTCAATGGCGTGTTTTTTTTCAAGCACTCCTTAGCGAAAGGTTGGCTTAGGCAAATCATCATCAAAGGAGGCGCAGAATAGCGGATTAGCATAGGCCTCTCGTCCGATCATTACCCCGTCTACTTCCTGCAAATGACTGTTAATTTGCTTCAATCGTTTTAATTCCTCCATTAATGATAATTTCTAACCACGAAAAATCCCGTTTAAGCTGATACACCATCAGGCACGCGAGCGGGGGAACGGTACGATTTTCCGCAGGACTTAAACCGTTTGGCCACGGTTTGCGCGCATAAATAATAAAAATCCGACAGCCTGCCTCAGCAACGGTTTTTACAAAATGGTATAAATGCTCATAGCTCTCTTGATCGTCCACCCCTGTCCGGGTCTTAACTGAAACTGGAATATTTGCCTCCGCACTCATGGCAACCACACAATCAGCCACTAATTCTGCTTTTTTTAACAGAGAAGCACCAAATCGGCCAGCTGTCACTCTTCCGCTCGGGCACCCTACATTTAAATTAATTTCCTCAAAACCCTTTTCTTCTGCCAGACGGGGCGCAAAGCGCTAATGATTGAGGGTCTGAAGCGCCCACTTGCAGTAGCAAGAGATGCTCTTCGGGTGAATAGTCCAAACAGCGCTGCCGCTTCCTCTTGAGCAAAGCGCCGGTTGTGACCATTTCCGTATAAAACAGCACGTGCCGAGAGATCTGGCGCATGAACATGCGGAAATGGCGATTATTGGTACATCCCATCATCGGGGCAATTGAGACACGGCGGTTTAGCATCGATCTATTGTATATTATTGACTGAATTTTAAGTAATAATAAGGACCGCCTATCTCTCTTGAAACAGGAAAGGGGAAAACAGCCGTTCTCTAGAATTTTAGAATACGCTGTTTCTGCCAGTAACCGATCTTAAAAAGTAGCCGTACGGCTCGATGTAGCCCAAGAACTGAGTAATTGTTTTTCCCCTTCCATATTCCCAGGAAAAATGAAGGCCTCTGCTAACTGTCTGGAATACTGACTCATTCCCGCTTCTTGAAGAATCTGATCGGTTAGCTGTGGTATAAAACCACGATTACTAAATTGAAGCTCCAAGAAGGGTATTTCTCCCAACTTTTTATTAGCCAATAATGAGGGCATTTTCATTAAGGAACGTCGCTTTTTTCAACAGGAATAATACCTTTATCTGACAAATAAGAGGCGCTATCTTCTATTAAGATAAATAGCTTTATTTTTTCTGAAGCAACGGTTTATCCTAATTTCAAACTAATAAATTCGAACCGTTCCGTTTCACCCACTATCGTCGCCGAATATTGGATATCAAAAAGATCTCTAAAAGTAGGACTCTCATTTTAAAGTACGAAAAAGAAGCCTTTTAACTCTTCTAACAGTTCCACCTCCTCACTCTTAAAGAAGATGGAAAAAAGCGGGTTAAGAAAGAACGTTCTGGTATGGGAGGCGTAGTAGTCGATCGAAAAATCTTGCACTATCCGAACAGCATAGCGTTTATCGAGTTCCTCGCCGCCAACATATTTAAATTCCTCGATGGGTATGGCTGTGTCAAGTTTTTTGTCCAAATAACTATTTTCTTCCACCATCCGAGACCTTATATGTTTCTATACTTATATCCCGATCGGGCTCATAAAATCGATGGGAGATGCGTTGTGCTACCGGTGAATCCATCGATATCCGTGGACCAAACTACCCCTCCCGATGCGCAGCACTATCAAGAGCAGGATTTCGTCGAACTAAGGCAGTTAACTCATTTTGAATATGGAGCGAAGCTAAGTCGTCTTTTCCCATTAATGGATGCACTATTTCATGAATAAGGTTTCGGAATCGTTGGAACGGCTGCCCTTCATAAGACAGATTTCCAAAGTGGTCATCACCCAAATAGCGTACTCCTCACTCTTCGATTCGGCGATTTAAATAAACGGTTTTCATCCTAAAATCAGCACAGCTACAACGTTTTGATGTAACCACGATACACCAGACGTTCTCTTCGGGAGTCTTGGCCGTAATTTATTAAACATTCTTCTTAGAGTAGGGCTCTTTTGGTACTAAGTGTGATAAAAATGCAGCAACTCAACTCCAATGCTTTCAGAACTTTCATCCAACTTGAAACACTTATCAAAATCTTCAAGGAAATTAAAATGAATTGAAAAATTATCAGGATCCTTAAAAAATTCCAGCGTTTCTATAACCATACATCGCTGTTTTAACTCTGCTTCGGATCAAGGTTCAATAAGAGAATATCGTTCTCGGCTTCTCAATCAAGTCACGGTAAACTTAGCCAGCTCATCAGAACTTTTAAAAATCCAAGGTTTTCTATAATCCACCCCCCATCTAAGAATCAATTTCATGATAAAACTTTCACTCCAGCTCCACAGCCGCCAATCGTTTCTCATCAGAGAGATAGACTAGTTGAGAGGCTCAACAACGGGGACCTCGGAAGGAGAGTTCACAACGACTTTCGGCATAGTTATAAAGGAATTTTGATTTAAATTGATAACCCCTTCTTTTGGCACATCGGCGAGAAAAAGACCTAATTTTTCTAGTGGTATTCTAACTGAAAAGGCTGCCATCTTTTCCCGTGCTGATAAGCGAGAAGCAGTAAATCCTTCCCGTGCTAAAGCTTCCTTCCCCTACCTCCTCTTCATCCCTTACGACGCTAGCGAGGCTATCCCGGTCTCCCACAACTATCATCCGTCAATTGAAAAATGGAGACCACCTAACAAAACTTTCTACCATTTTCTTTCTTGAACTCCCTTGACAATCAGTTCACCAAAGCCTATGATGGAAATCAAATAAATACAGTTTTTAACTTTATCTAGCCACATCTCGTGCTCCATAATCTCATTTTTATCTTTTGTAACAATTTGATTTACTTCTTCCTCAAAATCCTGAAAGGTTATTTTAACACCCCGATATTTTAACGACAGTTGAGCTCTTTCTCGAACCCAGGGGGCGTGAGCTAAGCGTCTCGTCAAATTTTTTCAAAAGCTTCTTTTTTTTCTGCAACTCTGCTTTTGGATTTATGAACCGAGCATTGCAATAAATCCAATTTTTTGGGGTCTGATCATTCGCCCCTACTTCCATTAAAAATTCATCGAGTCCACTTCCTTCGTGCTTATTAGTGGGACTGGGAACTTACCTCCCTACCAGGGGGCATACTTAAGTCTTGTGGATCCAGACTGAACAATAAAATAATGTCGTTTCTTTACAAAAATTTCATCTTCCAGCATACCGCGGTCTTTTAAAATTTCCACCTCTGCCTTTCGAGGGGTGAAGCCTAAATTTAATACTTTGGATTCCCGAGCTCCTAAAATTCTTTCAAATTCTCTAATCCCTCGAGCGAATAAAAATTGAAGCCTCCCTTTCCAATCATTTCCTTCGACAGGGATATTATTAGAATGAAAAAATGGATGAATGCGAATACTCGAGGCCAAATGGGAAACCGACTCTTGTTTTTTTCCACTCCCCTTGTTGCTCAATAAAAAGATGAATTAATTTCCACTTATCCTTAAATGTAGGAGGCGTTCAATGATATCGATTTTGGTAAATCCGTATCATAGCAGCGGCTAACGAATCCCAGAAAGACCCTTTTTCAAATTGGCTGCTTCCCCCCCTTCCCGCTGCTTAAAAAATTCTATAAGAAAATCCCGATGTTGGATTTAAGTTTCTCACTTTTCACCACGGGTGGATAATGATAGGGGCCCGTTGTATCAGGGAACTTTGAAAGGAACAAGGCGAAAGAGAGCATCAATTTTACAGTCATTTCGGAAGTAGCGTTTTATTTATCCGATCTGTTGTTTTAAATGCTTTTCTAATTCTTTATCGTTACCTTTAGTGTAATCTTTTTCGATAAGCAACGCAATTTTATTGTCGAGCTGAGGTTTAAACATTTATTAAGAAGACCATGAAACGGCGGTGTCACGACTAAAATAATATCTTGAAATAAATCAGACATTTGGCCGGATTCTAAATCGTTCACCATTTCACGAGCAAAACTTTCAGCTTCATATTTTTTAGGATTTGTCTGCTCCACAAAACTCCCGCTGCCTCGGCTTTCAGCGTGAAAATATCCCAGCCTGTCAGAAGCTATTTCTACATCACGAATCCGGCTTTCCGGATGCGTATATTCTTCAATTAATTCGAGGTTATCTTTCCCAGTAAGGAATTTTATTAACGGCAAATATTTTATAACTTTGCTTGCGTTAGCTACAACGATCCATGATTTCATAATGCCTATCCTTTTGAATTGCATTCGTCGATACAATTCATAAAACCAATTCAGTTTGCACAGCTTCGGCATCTTTCCTGGCGAAGTCCGCGTACCCAGAATTTCTTTTCCTTCTATTGTCACGCACCAACACTCTCCCGTGCTTTCATTACATTGCTTAAGAATATAATGACTGTAAAGGGTGTGCTTGGGAACATAAGTGTTTTCGGTTTTAACGTTTTCGCCAGTAAGGTTTTACGGATCTAAACACGAATTTTCTTGCCGAAGGTGATCGTGACGTTTAATCAAGGTGCTAAACGCAAAGATCAGAATTAGTAAAATTAAAATATAAAAAAGCTTCTCATAACAATCCGTTCACCTCTTCCTGCTCGTTTAATGCTCGTTTTTTCATTTTGACAGCATCGTTACGGGATTCGGCCAACTCGACCAAATATTCTTTTGTAATATTACCAGCAATATAATCTCCGGTAAAAACAGAATCTTCAAATCGTTCAATTTTTGGCTTATGTGGGTCCATAGCGTCGTTTATCGCTTGGTAAACATCTTCCAAATTTTGGTAGATTAACCAATCAGCGCCAATTGAACGCATCACTTCTTCACTCGATTTATTGTGAGCAATTAATTCATCGGCAGTAGGCATATCAATTCCATAGACATTGGGGTAGCGCACTTCAGGGGCCGCGGAAGCGAAATACACCTTTTTAGCACCCACGTCGCGCGCCATTTGGATAATTTCTTTAGAAGTAGTACCTCGCACAATCGAATCATCAACTAATAAAGCAATCTTATTGGCAAATTCGGCTTTAATGGCATTTAATTTTAATCGAACAGAGCTTCGCCGCATCGCTTGTCCCGGCATGATAAATGTCCGTCCGATGTAACGGTTTTTTACAAAACCTTCTGAATAAGGAACATCTAAGGCGCACGCTAATGCCTGCGCCGCATTCCGACTCGTGTCGGGGATAGGAATCACGACATCAATACCGTGGTCGGGACGCTCCCGTAGTATTTTTTGCGCTAGACTTTCACCCATACCAGAACGTGCTTGGTAAACCGGGATACCATCAATAATAGAATCCGGGCGCGCCAAATAAATGTATTCAAAAATGCAGGGAGAATGACTTACGAGTTTGGCACACTGTTCTCGATGAACGTTCCCCTCACGATCGAAATAAATAACTTCTCCGGGACCCACATCGTCAATGAGTTCAAAACCCAGTGCATCTAAAGCAATGCTTTCAGAAGCCAATATATATTCTGGCCCATTACCATTGTCACGCCGTCCGTAAACTAAAGGACGAACAGCATGGGGGTCCCTAAATCCGACAACACCGTAACCCGTAATAATCATTGCAGCCGCAAACGCGCCTTCCACCCTTTCATACACTTTCGTCATGGCTTTAAACAATTGTTTAGGTGAAAACTGAACACCTGCATAATGTTGTAATTCATGTGCAACAACATTTAATAAAATTTCCGAATCAGAAGTGGTATTTAAATGGCGCAGATCCGTACAGATTAAGTCGTTGGCTAATTCTTTCACATTAACCAAATTACCATTGTGCACGAGACTTAAGCCGTAAGGTGAATTGACATAAAACGGTTGCGATTCTGAAGGGCTTTCTGACCCCGTCGTGGGATAACGAACATGGCCAATACCCATATTACCCACTAAATGCAGCATGTGTGGCTCGCGAATCGCGTCGCGAACCAACCCATTCGATTTCCGTAAGAAAACGCGTTCACCATCGCTTGTCATAATCCCAGCCGCGTCTTGTCCGCGATGTTGTAAAATGGTTAAGGCGTCATAAAGGGCCTGATTAACGATACCATTGGCAATGATACCCACGATTCCGCACATGTTAAAAATTACCCACCCTCATTATTGACCTTCGAAATAGGCTGATCTGCCAACCAATGCGAAAATTGTTTAAATTGCAAAGGCAAGAATTGGTTCAACCAACTTACGATAGGTTGAAATTTAGGGGCTAATTGCGATTGCGCAATCGAACTCCCATCGTTGACGCTCCCAACACTAACGAACAACAATAAAACAGCAACAATTAAAAACCCTCGCCCAGCACCGAAGAAAATTCCCAACAATCGATCGCTTATGCTAAGACCCGTTTTCTTTAATAAAAGGTGAATAAGCATATTTAAAATAATACCGATAATGAAAATGGATAAAAATAAACTGATAAAGGCGACCGCGTATCGTATAGAAGAAGAGAAAATCCAGGTCTGCAAATATATTTGCATAGGTTCGACAAACTTAATGGCAACGATAATGGCAGTCACCCACACCACCAATGAAACAGCCTCTCGCACGAATCCACGAAAAAAACTGATAATAATCGAAAAAAGAACAATGCCGATGATCCCAAAATCAACCCAATTTAAATGAGAAAGGAGATGAGAGTTCATTTCACAAACTGCCTATCATCTTTCGTCATCCCAAAGGCGAAGAGTAACTCATATGAAGCCAATATGGGGCTACTCCCTGAATCTCTCCGCTTTCGCGGGGGGTGACGAAGTAATATTTTTTAATGACGCCATTTAATCGCATTTGTCGCTTCAATTTTTTCTGAATTTTATTAATTTTATCACGACTGATCTCAGGACCGATAAAAACGCGGGTAATGACTTTCCCTTCACGGCTCTTTTGGAGATAAGCATCGAACCCTTTGGCACGGAGCTGTTGCAGCAAATGCTTTGCATAGTCATGGTGTACAAAACTTGCTACCTGTATGATCCAAGCCGTTGGTGTTTTCGATAATAATGACTCCAAAGAATGAGTTTTTTTTGCTTTCACCACTTTTTTAGGCTTGGAAACGGGCACGGCGGGCGATGGCGAAGGCTTTACTATCGGTTTAGGAGTCGAATTTAGAGCATTTGTTGGTGACAGCGGCGTTTCCACCGGCGGCGGCGCAGAGGGCGGTAGCTGCAATTGAACTATCGGCTTGTCCGGAGCAGGCGGGATAATTGTTGTCATCGTTAAACCAGTCGAGGGACGGGGATTACGGAATAATAAAGGCAAAAATATCGCTACAATAGCCAGGAACACCAACGTGCCGATCAGCCGCTGCTTCGCTTTAACTTCCATTTTCAGCTCCCGAAAGGAAGTGTTTCGCCATTGCTACCGTATAAAAAGAACCAAACACCACCATTCGATCTCGTGGGCGGCAATCTCCAACTGCTTTCTTAAATGCATCTGCTACAGAATCGAAATTATAGCAACTTTCCACCTGAAGTTCAGATAATACATTTTGCAAATTCGCACTCGTCGCCCCCCGCGATTCTGACAAACTAGCAGCGTACCATTGATCGATGCAGGGCAGCATCGGCTTTAATGCACCAGGGATATCTTTATCCCTTAACATCCCTACCACCCCTAAAGTTCGGCCAGCGTGATCAGTTTTACGGAGCTGTTCCGATAGATAAGCTGTCGCTTGTGGATTGTGGGCCACATCAAAAACGATTGGTGCGGGAGTTTGAATCCATTCAAAGCGACCCGGCAGTACCGCGTTTTTGATACCGGCAATGAGGGAATGTTGCCTCACTGGCAATTGTGCTTGTAAACAATGAATCACCATCAAACTGGTCGCTACATTTTCGATTTTAAGTGACGGCAACGGTAATCCCTGATAACCCTGGGTAGGCCCTTGCCATTGCCAATTTTCTTTCGTGCTGACGGCAACAAAATCTTTGCCAAACTGGTAAAAAGGGGCATCCAACGATTCCACTTGATCATAAACGCTATTCGGAAGATTTGGATCGCCGCCTATCACGGGTTTATGACGCCGAATAATACCTGCTTTTTCCCGACCGATCGATTCACGATCTTCACCTAACCAATCGGTGTGATCGATGTCGATGGTAGTAATAACAGCCACGTCCGACTCAACGATATTCACCGCATCGAGACGGCCTCCTAATCCTACTTCCAACAATAAGATATCTAAATTTTGTTTTTTACAAATATAAAAAATCGCTAAAGTGGTAAATTCAAAAAAACTCAGCGGCTGATGGTTCCGGTTATCTTCAATAAATTTAAATGCTTCGATGAATAATTCGTCTGTTACGGGTTTACCATCGAGCCGCAATCGCTCATTAAATTGCAATAAATGAGGCGAGGTATAAGCAGCTACTTTATAACCTGCTGCTAAATAGATGCTTTCCAACGATTTAACTACCGAACCTTTTCCGTTAGTTCCCGCCAGAGTCACAACGGGACAAGCGAAATTATTCAACGATAATTTTTCAGCCAGAGAGGTGATCCGCGATAATCCCAAATCAATTTCACGCAAGTGAAGGGAATTGATGTAAGCTAACCAATTTTTCATGATTGGAGAATCTAACTTTTTTAATAAAGAAACTCAATAGATCTTATTAGGCAGCATAGCTTTTTAAGCTATTCAATTTGGATGCTTGCATTTTTAAGACCCTAAAATTAAATATTGTTAAAGCACTAGCCCTTTTAAACAGATTCTTCTGGCGGCAAATCCAGTGGGGGTTGGTGGGTTAATTTGGTAATGAGCGAGGTGATTGTGGATTTCAATTCACGACGGTCCACAACCATATCAATAGCCCCGTGCTCTAATAAAAATTCACTTCGTTGAAAACCTTCGGGCAAGGTTTGACGGATCGTTTGCTCAATAACCCGGGGGCCTGAAAATCCAATTAATGCGTTTGGCTCAGCAATAATGACGTCCCCCAGCATAGCCAAACTGGCAGAAACGCCACCCATTGTCGGGTCGGTTAGCACTGAAATATAGGGAAGCTTATATTCTGCCAAACGCGCAAGTACCGCACTTGTTTTCGCCATTTGAAATAAAGAAAATAAACCTTCTTGCATCCGCGCACCGCCACTCGTTGAAAAACAAACAAAAGGAAGCCTTTCGCTGATTGCTACCTCTACCCCAGCCGCAAATCGCTCTCCCACGGCCGCGCCCATCGAGCCGCCAACAAAAAAGAAATTGAACGCTGCAGCCACGATCGGGTTTCCATAAACATTACCCCTGTACACCACCAAGGCTTCTTTTTCTCCAGTAGCTTTCTGGGCAGCGCTAAGGCGGTCCTTGTATTTTTTGGAATCGCGGAATTTCAAACGGTCGACTGCCAAAATGTCTGCTGCTAATTCCTCCTGCTCGCCCTCATCCAAAAATTGCGCCAATCGTTTACGGGGGTCAATACGAATATGATAATAGCATTTCGGGCACACGTCTAAATTGCGCTCTAACTCAACTCGATAAAGCACCGCCGTACAAGAGGGACATTTATGCCAAACCCCTTCAGGCACACCTTTCTTCTTCGCTGTCGAAATTTTTGGTAACAATTTTGTAAACCAGTTCATCGCTGACCCTTCTAAAAGATAGCAAATTAGGGTAAAAAAAACGGTCCTAAGGGCGTGCGGGGCAGTTTGAAATGAGAAGGGTAATCGACCTCCACCAAATAAAGTCCATTCGGAGGAACCGTAACGCCTCCTAGCCGACGGTCTTTCGCTCTCAAAACCGTTCGCACCCAGTCAGGGTGCTTTTCACCGCTTCCAATCGCTATTAATACACCGGCAATATTACGCACCATGTGCAATAAAAATGCATTGGCTTGTACTTCAATGACTACCATACGCCGAATTCGATAAATTTCAATCTGAAGAATCTTCCGCACTGGTGTCCGCGATTGGCACCCTGCCCCCTGAAAAGAACTAAAATCGTGCTCCCCTATTAAATACTGCGCCCCCGCTTGCATTCGTTTTTCATCTAAAGAGCGATAATACCACCCAATCGCTTCTCGCAAAATAGCGGGGCGAATTTCATGATTATAAATGATATAGCGATAACGCCGCGCTATAGCGGAATAACGCGCATAAAAATCTTCATCCACCTCTTTCGCCCACAAGACACTGATATCGTGAGGCAAATTGCTATTAGCCCCAAAAACCCAGGCGTAATCGCTGCGATAGGCGGTCGTATCAAAATGCACCACCTGAGCGCTTGCGTGCACGCCAGCATCGGTACGCCCCGCGCAAGTGACAAAAACAGGATGGTTAGCAACAGCCGATAAAGCTTTTTCAACTTCCCCTTGGACTGTTTTTAACGCTTCCTGAACTTGCCACCCGTGATAGGCTGAGCCGTCGTATCGTATACCTAACGCGATTCGAGCCATTGTGCTCAAGGCAGGCTCTTTAAAAGCTCATCGGCCTCCTGGCGCTGTTCTTCATTCCCCTGTTTACTTACTTGCTTGAGCACTTTACGCGCTGATACCGGGTCTTCCATCGCAATATAAGTCCGAGCCAGATTGATTTTCGCGGGAATACTTTCAGCACTTCCCATGTAATCATATTCCGCCCCGTCAGCGCCGCCAATTGCTGGTTGATCATCCAAAACTCTTCGGTTTTTTTGATTTTTTCTTTTCCGCGGCCAAAGTGCCCACAGTATCAGAAGTAGAGCAAGGAGCATCCCGGTTATAGCTACCCTATAGCCATTTTCTCCTAAAATTTGCCTTAAATACAGAATCCATCCGTTAAAAGAGCTTTGAGATGGAGGATTTCGGGGTAGTTGAGAGACGGGGTGGCTGCCTTGTTTGAGCTGAATTAACTCTTGATTAAGCAACGTCACTACTTTTTCCAAGCTTTGTAATCGCTGCTGTAATTGTTGGTTTTGACTATTCAGTTGCTCCAAGAGACCGTCTGTTTGCTGCTGAAATTGCAAACTATTTTGGTTCAATTGAGTAAGTTCTGCCTGAACTATAGCCGAAGAGTCATGGCTCACAACCGCATTAGCGGATGCAGAGACGTCATCCGTACTTGGTCCTATTTCAGTTTCAAACGCTGACTTTTTAGAAGCAGGGCGGAGAGCCGTAAAGGCGGGATTTTTAGGTGTCTGATTTTGAGATGTATTATCGGGACTTTTATTTTCGTTCAATTCTGGAACTACCTTAGCTGCTGATCCCTCAGCTTGAGAGGCTGCAGGTAAAGTCACCGACAGGGGGGAAGTTTGGTTATCGGCTTTTTGAAAGGATTGTACTGGTATGCTTCCATTCATTTCGGACACCGCAGCCAGACTAAGCATAGGAATGAAAAAGATAATAGCAAAAAAAAGATACCGTTTCACCGATAATCTCCTGCAATTTCAACAAGCTTAAACTATATCAAATTTGTATCTGCCCAGGTAGTTTCAATTTAAAAAAGTAAAGTGTACTCTTTTTTTCACGCTATTTAATCAGCTCTTTGATGCAATCTCTTGCATCTACACCTACCTCATCACCAGCGGTTACGAGCGAGAGGCTTTATTGATCGATCCTGTCCTGGAACAGATGCCATTGTATATTAGGCCTTGATGAATTGAAATTAGAGGTGGTCTTGAGCATTGGAACGCACATCCACGCAGATCACATCACCGCCACTACCTCGCTTCAAGAAAAATTTCAGAGTCAAATTGGCATGGGTAAAATAAGTTGCGCCGAACACGTTAATTTAAAAACTAAAGATAACGAAAAAATCACGATTGATGGCATTCAATTAAGAGCCTTACACACTCCCGGGCACACTCAGGATTCCTATAGTTACTTGATGGATAACCGAGTATTTACAGGAGATACCTTACTAATTCGCGGTACCGGACGTACGGATTTTTAAAGTGGTGACCCTTATCAACAGTATGACAGTTTATTTCACAAATTATTAAAATTGCCCGATGCCCTTCAAGTTTATCCCACTCACGATTACAAAGGCATGGCAGTGAGCACCATTGGGGAAGAAAAACACTATAATCCCCGCTTGCAGGTGAGCGGACAGAAGAATATGCTACCCTTGTGAACCATTTGGATTTACCCAAACCGGGGTTAATGGGGGTGGCTTTGCGAGCAAATTTGCAATGCGGGAGACAATTATTCAAAAAACTTTTGTAAAACCTTTAGTTCTTATCACAGTCGCTATCGCTCTTATCATTTCAGCGATAGCGCTTGCTCTTTCCAAACCCGCTGTACCCAAAGCGATAACCATTAATACCAAAGGCCAACCCACCTTGGGAAACCCTGCTGCGCCTGTGCATATCGTGACTTTTGAAGATTTAAAGTATCCGAATTGCGCCAGATTCAACGTAGAGGTTCTTCATGCCATTAAGAAAAAATATATTAACACTGGTGTCGCTAAATATACCCTAATAACGCTAGCTTTTTTGCCGGGTTCTCCCCCCCGCTGGCAACGCTGCTTTGTGCCTTTATTAAGCAAAGTAAAAATTATTTCTTCCCTTTTGTGAGTTACCTTTGTCAACGTCAACCCAACGAGACTCAAAATTGGGCAACCACCCACAGGCTATTACAATTTGCGCGTAATTCAGTGCGTCAAGTGAATATGAAACAACTCAGTAAGTGTATTTTCAGCAGCCACTATTCTGATGCTTTACAAAAAAATTTAAAAATTGCGAAAAAAACAATGAATCCGGTAGCAACGCCGGCTGTCTACGTATAGAAGCTTTAATCAAAGAGGCGCAATCTCGAGCCTAAAATTGATGCTTTCCCGTTTATTAAAAAATTACAGCCTTTATTTTGCATGGCTAACCGCGCTAATCACAACATTAGGCTCGCTTTATCTTAGCCTCCTCCGCCATATCCCGGTGTGTGATTTATGCTGGTATCAACGGGTATGTATTTACCCATTAACCATCCTATGTAGGAATTGCAGCTTATCGGACGGATCGAGTGGTGGTGAAATATGCTCTACCACTAGTGGTCCTGAGTTTTTTTATTTTCGGTTTATCAATATTTACAACAAATGATCTCTGGATTTGCCCCTATCGACTTATGTACTTCAACAAGCTCTCATTGCAATGAAATTCATTGGGAAATTTTTGGATTTATCACACTCCCCTTTCTCGGAATGCTGGCGACCTTAATAATGAGCTTTTTTTAATTATGGCCCTTTATTCATTAGACAAAGGCTTAGCCAATTAATCAAGTTCGAAACGATTTTCTTCTGCCAATTTCTCCCCGTAAGCATTTAAGCGTTTTATGTTCTCTGAAGAGATATTATCAATAAACTCGCTATCGCTAGCCATCGCAACACTAAAATAATAATAATCCAAACGTTAACCCAGGACGTCACTTTCATCAATATTTGAGAGAACTCGATTTGCGTCGATGGACTGTGCGTTGAAAAACATCAGTAACAAACTGCACCACCAACCTAATATTTCCCGATCCGTAGCTTGCTTGCTACTAACAGAAGGAATCTGGTGCCCCGTTCCAATCGGGGCTAGAAGATAATTTGACTTTGGATAACAAGCAAAAGCTCGAGCCAGCCCGGTTAACGATGAATTAGGCGTATAAATACCCCAATCGATTGTGATATCTTCGGGATATTTATCACGAATAGATCGTACGCCCATAGCCGGAAAAAATAAGAACACTTGTCGCCGCATTTAACACGGCCCACAAATAATAATGCCGCACTTCTTCGCTGTAGCCCTTAAAAAGCCGGGGCGCTCTCTCTTTTAGGGAATAAGCAGTAATAACTGTCGGTAGTAATAATTGAGCGAACAAGGTGAAGCCAAAGTGACGCTTTAATATTTGTTCCTTTCTATCATAATTTTTTAGTACTTCGGCTACGGTAAATCGAGGATTAGCGTGGGCATCTGGCGTTAATAATTGAGCCGCAATCAGACAACCCGTCGAGGTAGACGTTACAAAATCAAATAATTTCGAGATGGGTTTGCCGATAACCTTCTCTAAATATTGTAATACGTGAGCCGTAAGAATGCCCCGAATTCCGCCGCCATTGAACGAGAGAATCTGAATAATTTTGACACCTTTGGGAATAGGACGATGGGCCACGTGAACGTCATCACTTAATGGTAAATGACTGTCTTGCAACACGGTAGGTTGATATAGACGATAATTTCTGTAAATAAATACGGCGAAGACAAGCAAAACAATAAAAATTATCCAAAAGGTTATTTTTGTCTTTCTTAAGATTTCTCGGTTTTCCTTACCCTTAGTCTCAGAAAAGACGATCCTCACATTTCTTTGCTAACAAACTCCATTAATTGTAGGGCTAAAGTTTTTTTTGTCGTCACCGGCAATTTTTTGGTTTTACCTGAGCGCATTATAAGGGTGACTGCATTTTCATCGCTGCAAAGCGCTGACACCTCGTTGACCACAATTACATCCATGCTCTTTTTCTGCAATTTTAATTTCGCATTCTCAATGGGATTATCGGTTTCTAATGCAAATCCTAGCACGAAAGGTTTATTCGATAATCTCCCTATTTCTGAAATGATATCAGGATTTCGCACTAAATTAAGCGCCCAATTTGCATCGGATTTTTTAAATTTTTGAGGAGAGAAATTTTTTGGTCGATAATCGCTCACCGCCGCAGCACCAATAAACAAGTCGCATTCTGCCGCATGTTTTATAACGGCTTCAAACATCTGGATAGCGGTAGTAACATCAATTCGATTGATTTTTTGAGACACTTTCAAAGGAGTCGGGCCACTCACTAAAGTGACATTAGCACCCATGGCTAATGCAGCTTCCGCCAAAGCGAACCCCATTTTCCCCGAACTGCCATTGGTTAAATAGCGCACAGGATCGATGGCTTCTTGCGTTGGCCCTGCGGTTATTAATACCTGTTTCCCCGATAACACCTTTTCCATGCTATGAATTGCCAATTGATTAATTAATTCCTCGGGCTCCAGCAATCGACCCGGTCCATAATCACCACACGCTTGCTCGCCCGTTGCAGGACCAAAAATGTGAATTCCATAATCGCGTAAGCGATCCACATTTGTTTGGGTAATTTTATTGCGCCACATTTGTTGGTTCATCGACGGCGTTACAGCGATTGGTGCTTGCGTGGCTAAGCAAATGGTTGTGAGCAAATCATCCGCCCGTCCATGAGCCAGCCGCGCAATGAAATCAGCACTCGCCGGAGCAATCAACACGAAATCAGCCCACCGCGCCAAATCAATATGCTCCATTCCCATCGGACTATCCGAAGAAAATAAATCAACTGCAACTGGATGTCCGGATACGGCTTGAAAAATTAAGGGCGTCATAAATACCTGCGCTGCCGACGTCATCACCACCCGAACCAAAGCGCCTTTTTCTCGCAAACGTCGCACTAACTCTACGCTTTTATAAACGGCAACAGCGCCGGTAACGCCGATTAGTAATTTTTGATTAGAAAACATATCAAAAAGAATACCTTTTTTAAAGAATCTACTTAATGACCCATCGAGCGCACTCGCGGCTTCTCTTCCTTTTCATCTTCAAAATGCACTCCGGGCTGAAATAAAGAAGGTTTTTTCATAGGTAAAGCGAGACTCTCTAAAAGATAGATAGTTTCTGGCATTGGGTTGACCTTACTCAAAACTGAAAAAATAGCGCACTCCACATCCGCCACCTGACCCCATGTCCCCAGCTTTTGAAATGGTGAATTCAATTCTTTGTAAGAGCCTTCAAAAAAGTAATGAAATCTGGACGCACTGATAATTCTTTTTCTTTGAGTTTCTTTTCAATAATATTAATTTTGCCACCCTTTGAAATCACTTCTCCTCCACCGTTATCTAGGCCCTCACCCCAATAACTTGTAAAAATAACTTTATACCTTTTGATCGCTATCCCTTCTTCTCGCAATTTCTTTAAAACGGAAAAAGTCGAAAACTCATCTCCTCGTTTCCATTCTTCAGGGGTGGACGGCTCAGATCGGGCAGTAATAATGAAAAATTCCGTCTGCGGGTAACGCTGCTTTATGCCTTTCAATTTATTTATAACGTTAGCAAATAAAGTCGTTTTTCTCTTATTATACGTTTTATACGTTGCTAATCGATCCAACAAGGTATTATCAATATCAACAAAAACATTCACTCGTTTGTCTTGTTCCGGCCCAGTAAAATCCTCTGTTCTCCAGCGATCCTGTTTTTGTGAAAAACCATAAAGCCCGAGATCAGCCTGCTTGTAACAAGGCACCGGCTTCCAACGGAACACCCTTTTAAGTTTTTCACGAAAACAATAATTACTGGATAAAGCAATAATTTGACCATAACATGGGTTAGAAACTTCATCCCATCCGAGGTTAATTTTCTTATTGTCTATGTTATAGATAATAAATCCATGAAACATTGAGATACCTAAACCCCACTCCAAACTCTCCAAAGTTAAACCATTTATTTCTTTTTCTCTTCGGAGATAAAAATAGTCGTCCTTTTCTTCCAGGATCAAGAATAATTGAGCTTTATCTATTATTTTTTCTAAGTGGGGATACAGATAGCGGCTAATCTCTAAAATCAATTTTCTTTTGTCGTGAATTTGAATTCTGAGAAGGTCATTTATATCAAGCATCACTAAACGCGGTTTCTCTGATCCCAAGTCTGGCCTGATCATAATCTCTCACTCTACCTTTCCGCTCGGCGGCGTTCATGTTCTTTTAATAATTTTTTACGTAAACGAATAGCCACTGGGGTGATTTCGACTAGCTCGTCATCGGCAATAAATTGCAAGGCTTGCTCTAAGCTAAACTTAATCGCTGGCGTTAAAATAATATTTTCGTCGCTACCGGCAGCGCGAATGTTGGTAAGCTGCTTTTCACGGCAAACGTTAACGACTAAATCATTATCCCGGGAATGTTGGCCCACAATCATGCCTTCGTAAACCGCCTGCTGGGGAGCAATAAATAAATTACCCCGCGATTGTAAATTCCATAATGCGTAAGCAGTTGCCACACCCTGACTATTCGATATTAGCACGCCACGGTGACGAGTTTGTAAAGACTCCTCAATTAACGGCGCATAATGATCAAATACGTGATACATGACGCCCAACCCCGATGTCAGTGTCAAAAAGTGAGAATGAAAACCAATCAATCCGCGCGTGGGAATGAGATAATCCAATCGCACTCGCCCTTTTCCGTCAGATATCATATTTTTTAAATCGCCTTTGCGCTTTGCTAAATTTTGGATAATATCGCCTTGATGTTCTTCATCAATATCCAAGACTAAATTTTCAAACGGTTCACATTCAATGTCATCGACCATTTTCTTAATCACTTCGGGACGCGACACTGCAAATTCATAACCTTCGCGACGCATATTTTCAATTAATACCGATAGATGAAGTTCACCTCGACCTGACACAACAAATTTATCGGCATCAGCCCCAGAGGCAATGCGCAACGCGACATTTGCAATTAATTCTTTTTCTAGTCGTTCTTTAATTTGTCGGCTCGTGAGAAATTTACCTTCACGCCCTGCAAAGAACGAATTATTCACTTGGAAAGTCATACTAACAGTCGGCTCATCCACCGTTAGCGGAGGGAGTGCTTCTACCTGCTGTGAATCGCAGAGGGTATCCGAAATTCGAAGATTTTCGATACCCACCACTGCGACGATATCACCCGCTTCTGCTGTTTCGATCTCAACTCGCTGCAACCCTAAAAATCCCAATAATTGTAATACACGCCCCGAACGCCTTTTCCCTTCGCGGTCAATAATAGTAACAGGTGTATTCCATTGAATCGTGCCACGCTGAATACGCCCGATTCCAATAGCCCCCACATAACTCGAATAATCCAGTGACGAGATTTGCATTTGAAAAGGGCCGTTTAAATCGACCTGAGGCGGGGTCACTTTTGAGAGAATAGTCTCAAACAACGGCGTCATATCCGTCGATGGATAAGAGAGATCCAACGTCGCATACCCCTTCAAAGCAGACGCATAAATAACAGGAAAATCCAACTGGGCATCGGTGGCATCTAGACTGAGAAATAAATCAAACATCTGTTCCACTGCCCAGTCGGGACGCGCGCCCGGACGGTCAATTTTATTCACCACTACAATGGGCTTCAAACCCCATGAAAATGCCTTACGCGTTACAAACCGTGTTTGCGGCATAGGGCCTTCTACCGCATCCACCAATAAAAAAACCGAATCGACCATCGATAAAATACGCTCAACCTCACCCCCAAAATCCGCGTGGCCAGGCGTATCTACTATGTTGATCCGGTAATCCCGCCAGCGGATCGCCGTGTTCTTCGCTAAGATTGTAATCCCCCGCTCCCGTTCCAATATATTAGAATCCATCATCCGCTCCACCGGCGCGGCCCGCTCATTCAATGTCCCTGACTGCTGAAGCAACTGGTCAACGAGCGTTGTTTTCCCATGGTCCACGTGGGCAATAATGGCAATATTACGGATATTTTCGATCATGCTTTACCTCTTCCTTCCTCTTCATAGAAAGGAGGAGTCTTTTTAGCATAAAGTGGGGTTTACTGCTAATGAATTATATCGAATTGACGCTCAAACAAATTATATTAAAATTAAACAATTCTAATTGAACGAGGCCCCTGCTATGCAAAAATCACTCCAACAAAAACCTTTCATGGCTAGCTTTGATAGTCTGTATTCCCTTAACCCGCTATGCTACACCCTAGCTCTCCTAGCCCCTCCAAAATAACACCAACGCAACTTTCACTATCCAAAAAGCCCCAGGCACGGCCGGCCAATTCTGCGCCCACATCGGGCAATCTACCCTCCCTAAGAAAATTGAGCCCATTGGTACAATTAATAATTAATATTAAATATGATCGAGACAAAAATGGCAGGCACTACGGAGGAGATCCTTATTTAAGATTTTATATCCGATTGCCAGATGGCTCTCTTCCCTCCTAACTATCTTGTTTATATTAGGTTGAACGCAGGCCAAACAAGACACCCCGGTTTAAATTACCAATACATTATTAAATCCAATGGCTATTTTTTAGTGAAAACCGGAGGCGACTCTACCGGCTATAGCAACGTTACCCAAGCCGTTATCCAAAAAACCTCTTAAAAAAGCCCGTAGGTTGGGTTGAGCTTGCGAAGCCCAACAAAATAGGGAAACAATACAATATCCCAGAGTCCTACTCAAGTGTTCATTGTTCGGCCGAAAAAGATATTTTCCTACCAACTGCTCTGCTAAACTTGATAAGGATAATGATTGCTCTGGAGAATAAAATTTTATACTGTTGGGCTTCGCAAGCTCAACCCAACCTACGGGCTGTCCGTTCAAGATAGAAAAGGTAAAGCGAAAGACTATCAGGTCAGATAGTTTTTACTACAACTTAAACGGGAGGAAACTAATGAATAAAGCAGTATTTGATAAGTTTGTTGTGATTTGTTACAAGATGAGGAAGATGATTGGGTGGCTTCCTTGTCCGGAGACTAAATACGCATGACATTAACCTCTGACGATATTCAGCGCTATGCACGCCATTTACCGTTAATTGGTCACGAAGGACAAACACATTTATTCGCTGCAAGAATACTTTGTGCAGGTGCGGGTGGTTTGGGGGCATCAGTGCTGCAATATTTATCGGCAGCGGGGATCGGCACCATAGGTATTGCCGACGGGGATCAAGTAGAGTTATCTAATCTTCAGCGGCAAGTAATTTTTTCGCCTGATGATATCGGAAAAAATAAAGCGATGGTGGCTGGAAGCTATCTTAGCCGATTTAATCCATCATTAAAGACTATTGTTCACGAAGAATTCTTAAATGAAAATAATGCCACAAAAATTTTAAAAGACTTTGAACTTGTTATCGATTGTAGCGACAATTACCGTACGCGTTATTTACTGAATGATATCTGCATTCAACTCAAAAAACCGTTGATTTCCGCCAGTATTTATCAATTTCAAGGTCAGTGTAGTGTTTTCAATTATAAAGAGGGGCCTTGTTATCGTTGTTTATATGAAGAGCCTCCGCTTGAAGAGCTCATCCCCAACTGTGCATTTGGTGGCGTTTTAGGCGTATTGCCTGGTATTTTAGGCTGCATTCAAGCCACAGAAGCGATCAAAATTATATTGCATAAAGGAGAGGTATTATCAGGACGATTATTAACAATCGATGCCTTGTCTATGAGAATACGTGAACTTATGGTTCCTAAGAATCCCCAATGTCCCTGCTGCTACGAAGGTAAATCAGCTCTCAATTTGTTTTTAAATACCGATAATTCAAAAAAAATTCGTGAAATAGAGGTCCAAAAATTGGTACAATGCTTGGAAAATCAAAATGATGATCATCTTTTACTGATAGATGTGCGTGAGCCCTATGAACGAGAGATTTGCCACATCGGTGGACAGAATATTCCATTACGTGAACTCGATACCCGTCAAGCGAACCTTCCCAGAAATAAATTCATCATTTGTTATTGTAAATCAGGACAACGTAGCCGTCGCGCTGTTCAACTGCTCATGGATAACGGCTTTACCAACGTCAGCAGCTTGCAAGGAGGCATTATGGCATGGATAAGTTCCATCGATCATTCACTGACGAAATATTGATAGGGGGGTGGGATCTCGGGATGACCTGACGTAGGAGACAAATAACATCCAGTTAGTCTTAGGAATAAAAATCCTCATTAATTAGCACTTCAGCAATTTGCACCGCGTTAAGCGCAGCGCCTTTTCGGATATTGTCAGCGACGATCCATAAATCGAGGCCGTTAGGATGGGAAATATCACGACGAATACGACCCACAAATACGGCGTCAGCATTGACGGCGTGGCTAATCGCAGTGGGATAAGTATTTTCTTTGTCAATCACAACAATGCCTGGTGCTTGTGAAAGTCGTTCTTTAGCTTGCTCCGGTGAGATATGATCGCGCGTTTCAATATGCACCGCTTCCGAATGGCCAAAAAAAACAGGTACTCGCACGGCTGTAGGATTTACTAATAAATTAGGATCGCCCATAATTTTTTGTGTTTCCCAGACCATTTTCATTTCTTCCTTCGTATAACCATTTTCTTGAAACACATCGATATGAGGAATAGCATTAAATGCTATTTGCAAGGGAAAAACAGAGGAATTAATGGGCTGACCATTGAGTAAATGCGCGGTCTGTTCTGCTAACTCTCCAATAGCAGGACGCCCTGCACCAGAGACTGATTGATAAGTAGCGACATTCACACGCACAATGCCAACAGCATCGTAAATGGGCTTTAGCGTGACGACGAGCTGGATGGTTGAGCAATTAGGGTTAGCGATAATATTGCGATAACGATAATTTTCAAGCGCGTGGGCGTTGACTTCAGGCACGACTAATGGAATATCGGTTTCATAACGGAAGTGGGAAGTATTATCAATAACGATGCAACCTGCCTCGGCCGCACGCACGGCATATTCAGCCGAGCACTCAGCACCCGCTGAAAAAAAAGCGAAATGAACTTTGAAAAAATCGAAAGTAGCTAAATTACCAACTTTTTTTTGTTTTCCGCCAAATGAAATTCTTTTACCTTCGGAGCGTTCGCTGCCTAAAGGATAAATTTTCCCAACGGGAAATTGGCGCCCATCCAAAAGCTGAAGAATCATTTCTCCTACTACGCCTGTCGCTCCAACGACGGCTACGTCATAAACCGCTGCCATTTTTTTAAACCCCTATCCCCGTTGTACCTTATACCACAAATAATGATCCATTAAAACTAATGCCAACATTGCCTCAGCAATAGGAACTGCTCGCAATCCCACGCAAGGATCGTGACGTCCGGTAGTGACGACTTCAACTTCTTTGCCATTAATATCCAAAGTTTTTCCCGGAATACGGATACTCGATGCCGGTTTAAAAGCAAGGCTCACTAAGATATCTTGGCCCGATGAAATACCTGCTAAGGTGCGCCCTGCGTGATTGGAAAGAAACCCTTTCCTACTCAGTTCATCTCGATGAAACGAGCCTTTTTGCTCCACAACGGCAAAACCATCGCCAATTTCAACACCTTTAACGGCATTGATGCTCATCATGGTAGAAGCGATATCCGCGTCCAATTTATCAAAAACAGGCGCGCCCAAACCACAAGGAACACCTTTAGCAATCACATTAAGACGAGCGCCAATCGAATTTCCCTCACGACGCAATCTCATGATGAATTGTTCCAGACGGGAGATTTGATCCTCGTCGGGAAAGAAAAAAGGATTTTTTCTACAATCGATAAATCGATCTGTTCCGCGCGAATGGCACCCAGCGCCGCGGTATATCCTTGAATGGTTAAATTGATCCTTTCTCGCAAATACTTTTTCGCAATTGCTCCAGCTGCTACGCGCATGACTGTTTCACGAGCTGATGTACGACCCATCCGGTAGTCTCGGAAACCGTATTTTTTAAAGTAAGTATAATCCCCGTGCCCGGGGCGGAATAGGTCTTTTATCTGGGAATAATGACACGGTCGCTGATCGGTGTTCTCAATCAGTAATCCGATGGGTGTACCCGTTGTGATACCTTCAAAAACGCCTGATAGAATTTTCACTTGATCAGATTCGCGTCGTTGAGAAGTGAAGCGCGATTTGCCTGTTTTTTGCCGATCAATATCAGACTGTATATCTGATTCTGTTAAAGACAATCCCGCTGGACAACCCGTCCACAATAGCAACAAGCGCAGGGCCGTGGCTTTCTCCGGCAGTTGTAACTGTAAATAATTTTCCAAGGCTATTTCCAGACATAACTTATAGTATTTCAGAAAATAATTTAATTTGCACTAAGAAGAAAATAGTATCCGCAAGGCTGCTTTCACAAGTGCCGTCATTATCTACAAATTATAGCCATTTTAAACTTCGCGAGCCACCGCAGGCGAGGGAGTCCAGGCGCGCCCCGAAGGCGCGCTGCGCACGGCGTTCGCTGAGTCCTCGCCTGCGCCGCGGGGCGACGAGAGTTTTTTGAAATTAAGGCTATGTGGATATGATCGTATAGAATGATATTGCGCTTAACAGAAGCCTATGGCATCTAACTAAAATCATGGGCAAAAAATCAATTGATCCTGAAGAAGCTCAGCTTTTTCGTAATAGTGTTGGGAAAGTGAAACCTCTGAATCACGATAAGCACTCGACGACCCCGAAGAAAAAACTTTTGCCCCAAAACCTACCGAAAAAGAACGCCCAGCTTTCCATTAGAATCCCGTTTCAGACGATTGGCTAAATACCGAAGATTCAGTACACTTTGTCAAATCAGGCCTTCGGCATAAAGTGATCCAACTTTTAAAACAAGGGCAGATCCTCCCTGAGGCTACGATCGATATACACCAACAACCCCGTTGATAAAGCTGTGAAAACCATTTCCTTTCTTATCGCTGACAGTGTGACACAAGGACATTTTTCAGCACAAGGGAAACCCGTTTTAAAAAATTTTTTTAACCAATGGCTGCGAGGTCATCCTAATGTCCTTGCCTTTCACTCAGCATCACCAAAACAGAATGGAACAGGTGCCCCAATCGTGCTTTTAAAAAAACGAGGACTGCATGAAAAATAATGTCATTATTATTGGCATCTCCGGACCTTCTGCTTCGGGGAAAAGCTTGTTAGCGAATACCCTCGTTAATGAACTTGGCTCTGATCAAGTCGTCGTTATTTCAGAAGATTCTTATTATAAAGATTTAGGGGATATGCCTTTTGAAGAGCGAGCAAAAATCAATTACGACCATCCCGACTCTCTTGACCATGCACTATTGTATGAACATTTATTACAGCTGCAGCAAGGCAACGCCGTCGCTGTGCCTTGCTACGATCACAGCCGGCACAGGCGATTGGAAAAAACAAAAACCGTAGGTCGGCATCGCATTATTGTTTTGGAAGGTATTTTATTATTTGTAGAAGCTCAATTGCGTGAAATTATGGATATTCGAATATTCATGGACACTTCCTTAGATATTTGTCTATTGCGGCGGTTGCAAAGGGATATCGTCGAGCGAGAACGCTCGTTGAAAGCCGTTCTCGCCCAATACCAGGAAACGGTTCGACCCATGTATTTGCAATTTACAGAACCTTCCAAACGATATGCCGATATTATCGTGCCGCGGGGCGGTGAGAACCGAATTGCTATCGAAATGATTCAAGCCAAAATGCGGGAGCTGTTAGGCGTCAATGCTGCCTTGAAAAAATACACCTGATGGGCTTTTCAAGCTTATCGCTATTTTTCTAATGAGCTATAATTCTTTAATATAGAGACGGGATAAGTCCGGAGGTTTCATATACCACTTGAAAAATTGAAAGAATTTCTCGATAAAAACAAAGTGAAATATGTCACTATTAATTATTCTCCATCTTATATTGCCCAAGAAATTGCGGAAATTTCACATGTACCTGCTAAAAAGCTAGTGATGTGTTATTGCTAAAATCGATGATAAGCTCGCGATGGTAGTGCTACCGGGCGATGATAAAGTCGACTTTGATAAATTAAAACAAGAAGCTCGAGCCATAAAGCAGAATTAGCCAGCGAATACCAATTTAAAAAACGATTTCCCCGCTGTGAATTAGGGGCAATACCATCCTTTGGCAATTTATTCGATATGAAAGTTTACCTTTCCAATTGGAAAGGTAAACTTTCATATCGAAAGAGTTGAGCAAAGAGAAAAAAATTGTTTTTAATGCCGGCACTCACTCGCAACTACTTAAATTAGTGTACGAAGATCATGAAAAATTAGTAAAGCCCACCATTATCTCAACTTGAGAGCTGTTGTATTTTTTGAATGATTTTTTTGAATTCTGAGATCTCGGGCGTTACGTGACCGAGCAGCCAGTCGTGAAGCAATGGATCAGGTTGATCCAACAATTGGTTAAAAATTTCTTTTTCATTTTTTGTTAAAGAACGAAATTTTTCTTCATAAAAACGTTCTAAAAGAATATCTAACTCTAACATTCCACGACGGCATTTCCAACGGATTTTTTTCGAAGTAAGAGGTTCATTCATTTTTCTATCTCAATAAATTGAACGCGTTGCGTAATTTTACACAATAATTCATAAGCGATGGTACCCGATTTTTCAGCAATAATTTCTACTGGCAACCCTTCTCCCCATAAAATAACGTCATCGCCAATCTGTGCGTTTGGCTGAGGCCGTAAGTCAATACCAATCATGTCCATAGACACTCGCCCGATTAAAGGACACATTTTCCCGTTCAACAACACGGGCGTTCCACTCGGTGCGTGGCGGGGGTAACCATCACCATAGCCAATTCCAACAATGGCAATCGGCATATCTTCAGGACATGAGCAAGTACAACCGTACCCGACGCTCTCGTTTTGACGACAATTTTTAATTGCTATTATTTTTGCAGATAAGGTCATTACCGGCCTAAACTTCTTTTCAATTTTTTCTTTAAAGGAATTGTGATTAATACCAACAGGTGAAACTCCATATAATATGATTCCAGGACGAACCCAATCGACCAAGGCGCTCGGATAACCAAAAAACCCGGCTGAATTCACAATACTTTTGGGACCAATCATCTTTTCAGTAACTGAGAAAAAGCGTTTAATTTGTAATTCGGTAAACGTTTTATTCTCGTTGTCCGCATCCGCTAAATGCGTCATTAATCCAATCGGTTTTTGGATGGAAGAAGAAGTTTTTAATTGATTATAAACCGCAGACGATTGTTCCATAGAAAATCCAAGGCGATTCATTCCCGTATCGATTTTTAACCATACGGATAAAGCAGAGATTAAATTAGTCTTTTCTAAAAGGGTAACTTGATCCGAGCAATGAATAACGGCGCCTAATTGATGTCGGGCAAATTGAGAGAGCTCGGCTTCATTATAAAATCCTTTCATTACAATGATAGGAGATTTAACACCTACTTCTAGCAAAGTTAACGCTTCATCAATACACGCCACACCAAATGCATTTGCGTCCGATAACGCTTTGGCTACTCTCACCAACCCGTGCCCATAACCATTGCTTTTAATCATCGCCCAGGCAAAAGGCTTCGGTGCCAATGCTTTTATTTGAGATAAATTATGCTTCAACGCCGTTACATTAATAGTCGCGGTTGCACGCTTCACACCGGCACTCCGCCAAATGGCATGCGTTGCGGAACACTTTCATGAGAAAAATTATCAAATCGCGTATATTTCCCACGAAAAGTCAATATCACTTTACCAATCGGCCCATTTCGGTGTTTAGCAATAATAATTTCAGCTTTTCCTTTATCCGGCGAATCTTCGTGATAGACTTCATCTCGATAAATAAAAGCAATCAAATCAGCATCTTGCTCAATGGCACCTGACTCACGTAAATCCGACATCACCGGACGTTTGTCGCCTCGGGCTTCGAGGCTGCGGTTGAGTTGGGACAAGGCGACGACAGGAACGTTTAATTCTTTCGCTAATGCTTTTAAGGAACGGGAAATTTCTGATATTTCTGTGCTGCGGTTTTCTTTGGTGCCTGGAACGTGCATGAGTTGCAAATAATCGATGACAATTAATCCTAAGCCGCCATGTTCACGAGCTAAGCGTCTTGCGCGCGAGCGAATTTCGCTTGGGGTTAAAGCGAGCGTGTCATCGATAAAAAGTTTTGTTTCGGAGAGCATTTCAATCGCATGAGTAATTCGCGGCCAATCGTCGTCCTTTAATTGCCCCGTGCGAACTTTGTGCTGCTCGATGCTACCTAAGGAAGATAACATCCGCATCACAAGCGATTCAGCTGGCATCTCCATAGTAAAAACGAGCACGGGAATATTGCCTTTGATGGCGGCAACTTCGGCTATATTTATAGCGAAAACGGTTTTACCCATTGAGGGGCGACCGGCAACCACGATTAAATCACCGTCCTGCAACCCGGAAGTTAATTTATCCAAATCGGTAAAGCCTGAAGAAAGCCCCGTAATAGCCTGTTTGGAATGAAAAAGTTTGTCAATGCGATCTGTAGCTTTAGTAAGTAATGGACCGATGGCTATCGGCCCAGAGCCACGAGCACGACTTTCGGCGATGTGAAAAACGCGCTGCTCAGCTATATCTAGCAACTCTTTAATATCACGGCCGTCGGGATTAAACCCATCGTGAGTAATATCGGTCCCCGCTTCAATTAATTGTCGCAAGATAGCACGCTCACGAACAATATCAGCGTAGGCAACGATATTGGCAGCACTCGGCGTGTTTTTAGCTAATTCGTAAAGGTAGGCCTCACCGCCGGCAACGCTTAACTGCTCACGGGCTTTTAACGCCTCTGCTATTGTTAGGACGTCTAGCGGTTTATGCTGGTCCACCAAGCGATTCATTGTTTCAAAAATCAACTGATGGTCCGAGCGATAAAAGTCCTGGATGTTAATGCGATCGACGATGCGATCCCACGTGCGGTTATCCAGCATTAAAGCACCAAGGACGGACTGTTCTGCTTCTTGAGAATGAGGCGGTACTTTGGGTGCCGAAGTTTTTACTTTTTGACGTAGCGACATAAGATCTAGTTTAGCATTCTCCCTTGTCCTCTCCTAGCCTCTCTGCGAGCGAGAGAGAAATTGTGGAAGGGAACTCAACGAACGCGTAGGTTGGAGTGAGCTTAGCCTAATAAAAAGGGAGAAAATAATGTAACATCGCAGACCCACTACAGTTCTCATTGTTATGTTGCTAAAATATTTTGCTTACCACTTAGGTGGCTGACCTTGCCAAGGATGATCTCTTTGGAGAATAAAATTTTTATGCCATTGGGCTTCCGAAGCTCAGCCCAACCTACGCGCTATGAATTGGAGTTTTCTGGCGCGACTTCTATTTTCACATTCACCGAAACGTCCGTATGTAACCGAAGGGGGACTTCGTATTCGCCTATCTGACGGATCGATTGACCTAAAGCGACTTCGCGTTTTTCTATCTCTACGCCCGCTTCTATAATGGCCTGAGCAATTTCGCGCGGACCTACAGAGCCAAATAACCGCCCTTCTTCACTCGCATTCGCGGTAATTTTAAAAGTTTGACCTTCCAACTTCTTAGCGCGCGCTTTTGCTTTTGCTAACAGCTCAGCAGCGGCCTTTTCTAATTCAGCACGCCGTTTTTCAAATTCAGCAATGTGTTCAGGTGTAGCTGGCACGGCTTTCCCCAATGGGAGCAAAAAGTTACGCGCGTAACCTGGTTTTACAACCACCTGATCGCCAATGTTTCCTAAATTGGCTATTTTCTCTTGTAAAATAAGCTTCATATTCATAAGCCCCTCGTTTTAACTCTGTAATAATGGATAACGTTTCCGAAAATTATAAAAGCTATCGATCAAACCGATAATCGCTAACATAATCACGGTAAAAAAGGTAAGGAGTAATAAAGCCACATACACTGCTAGCACCAGCAATACCATGTCTTTTCGATTCATTAGCAGCCGGTGCAAGATGCTTAAGCCAGCCAACATGAATGGCAGTAACAATACAGGATACACGTCGATTAACCAAGCTGGCTGCCAAATTAAACCTGTACTTGCAACCAGTAGTAACAATCCAGCTGCCAAGGGATTGATGCGAATCGAGGTAAATTCCATCTGCAATCGCCCCGGGGAAAAGAGGGAGGATTGCCACCAACGGGCCAATATTAATAAAACGATCATACCAAAAAGAACAAAAAAAACAACACCGCCCGTTGCAATCGGCGCCAGATGGTGCACAAATTCAGCCGAGCGCCCCGCGCCCAGTCGAAATGTCGAAGTCCAATCATTGGTTTTTAAATAGTGAGTGATTAATTGCGCCCAGGTTTGTTTAATATCGGGAAAAATAATATGGACCGTGCCCACCACCAAAATGCCCAGCATTGCGGCTGATTTTACCACCCACTGCCATGAACCCGTGTAACGTAGTATTAAAGCAAAAATAAAAACAAACCCGCATTGGATAAGCAGCAACCCAAATCGATAAAAGAAATCGATATGATGGGTCACCAAAAATGCAATCACGGGCAAAAGAACAAAGGCCAGCACCATAAGGCCGCTTTTATAGCCTTTTTGTAGTGTCACTAAACCAAGCATAACCACAGCAATAAACCCTGTCGGGAGAATACAAGCCAGTAAAGCACAGGCCAAGGCAGCGACAGCTGCCCGCAGGTTATCCGCTAATAAATATTTCCCAAAATTTTTCATGGTTTACTGATGCGTGTCACAATAGGGTAATAACGCCAGATAACGTGCAAGCTTTATAGCACGAGATATTTGACGTTGATGTTTAGCGCAAGTCCCGGTAATCCGGCTCGGGACGACCCGACCCGATTCCATGATGTAATCTTTCAAGGTGTTGACGTCTTTGTAATCAATCTCTTGGAGATTTTTTGCATCAAACGCACAAAATTTTTTACGGCGAAATGACATAAATTAATCCTCTTAAGCTTCTTCGGATGCTTCTGCAGCTACTTTTTCTTTACGCAAACCTTCACCTTTCTCAGCCCCCTGCATAATAAGGGAAGATTTCGTAATGGCATGGTCACACTTTAAAATCAAACTACGGATAACAGCGTCGTTGTAACGAAACGCGTTTTCAAACTCGCTGATAACGCTCTGATCTGATTCAATGTTCATTAATAAATAGTGGGCTTTATGAATCTTATTAATGGGATAAGCTAATTGGCGCCGCCCCCAGTTCTCCAAGCGGTGAACTCCCCCCCCCCCTTCTTTAATCATTGACTGGTAACGTTCTACCATTGCCGGCACCTGACTGCTCTGGTCAGGGTGGACTAATATGACAATTTCATAATGTCGCATAACAATCCCCTTTCGATTTAATAGCCCCCTGAACTAAGTCAGTGGAGCAAGGAGTGATAAAGATGAGCATTTTAGACAATCCCACCACAGATGGCAAATTAATCTGTGATCACAGCAATTTGACTCTTGGCGTTCCGTCATTCCCACGCAGGCATAGGCGTACCTTCGGCGCGGCATGTATACGCTGGGTCCCCCCTGCGCAGGGATGAGGAGGGATGAGGAGTGGTGGGGTGACGGGCTTTTAGCCTCCCCTACAAGTAGAAGGGGGCTATCGATAATGGGTCCATCATCGTTTCCTTTTTTTCGTCAGGCGGGAAATTGCCGTTTTCTGATTCTGCTATTAATAGTCGAGATAAGGAGACTTCGTGGTCCTTTGCGAGGCCTTGCCACACTCTGAAATATTCCTTTTTTTCATCAGTTGGCTGCTCATTGCTCAATAAGTCAGTATATTCTAAGGCCTTAAAAAAACTCTTCTGTAAACCAAGCGATTTCCCCTCTTTCTCGTCATTTCGATCCTTTCAAGGAAAACACCCAAAGAAACGGTGTGATCCTCGATTGGGTTTTTCTCAAATAAATGCTTTAGTTGCGACCGCTTTTTCGACACACAGTTTGCCAGTGCCACGTCGGGACGCGCGCCGGCTTTTAGTAATTTTTCGACAAGCAGCGGCTGATTCCAAACATCAGCATAAGCTAAAGATTTCGCCGCACTAATATCAACGCCGTTTATGAGCAGCCAATCAGTGACGGCAAACAGTTGGTCTTTGCTAGAAGGGCAAAAGCATTTTGCAGCGCGGTTTAGAGCGTCAACACCATATTTTTGAATAGCGCTGGCGCATCTATTCGGTACATCACCCCCTACGCTAATAGGATCACATCACTCAAGGTTGCTCCTTTTTCATCCGTGCAGTTAGGATTGATGCCCCCGATCAAGCATCCAATTGATCACAGGGACGAACGATCAACCGTACCGCTCACATTCGCGACCCGGTCTAACGAAGGTGTCGGGGAAATGGGTTGGAATAAAGGGACAATACACAGCCAACCCATAACACACATCTCAACACAACCACTTATAAGGCACCCTCAAACCATACATAGTTCGCTTGCGTTTTTACATTTTCACCAGGAACAACATTAAAATTCGGCAACTTCGCGCCTTTCTCCATGAGGAATATTCGCTATACACATCCCCAGCTTCAACCGCTGCGCTAAGTGCTGTTTTACCTCCTTCTGCTGAGAAATTAACATTCACATCAGGCTCAATTAACCACAGCACTCATCTTAGTCTTATGTTATTTTTTGGATTTTCCGGGTCACAAGGCTGGATGACATTAACTAAAACCTCGGATCCCCGACCCAGCACAGCACCTTGTTCCACCAAATAAACAGAAAAAAGAAAGTCCTTTTCTGACAGGGCTTTCGATAGAATTACTTCAACCACCGCAGCGTTACCACGTACGCTAATGCCATTTTCTCGATTAACCATCTCGCTGCTATATAAGCTTTTGCTTCCAAACAATGCAAGAACACAGACTTACCGTAATATTTTTGTATTAGGATCGAGTCCTGCTTTTCCAATACACCACATAACTTTTTCGATCACTTGCTGTGGTTCTCCACCGCTAAAAAGCACGCCCTCAACCAAGCGATCGCGATTAAAATTATGCACCATTTTGTTTTGAGCGATCAAATTCCTTTCGACTATCTCTATATTTCACATTGCTAAAAAATCGAGTAAAACAGCTTCGAGCACACGTGGAAAATCACTCTCCTTTCCTACTTTCGAAAATTGATGTTTAATGCTATCTAATATAAATCTAGTGTTTTTGACTTCATGTGCGGTTGCTCTCAATTCTGTATAATCAGGCATAAACTTTGGATAATGACTAAGGTAATACTCAAATACAGTCCATCCAAAATTGGATTCAGGACACCCCGAGGATTCGGCACATACTACGATGATACCGCGCAATATTTTATTTGGATCTGCTTGCAAGCAATATTCAGATCTTGTCAAGGAATCTAGGATAGATTTGATTTTATCTAAAGAAATTAATAGTTGACTGAGCTCTCTAACAGGCAGCCAAAAAAACAAAGTCCGACAAATAAATATGTTTCCAAACTTTTGTAAACGGAAATTCCTGAAAAAGATCTGCGATTCGATCTTTTTTGTTTTGAACTTTTATTTTGAGCTGGGAGTTATGATACACATTTAAATTAATCCCTGGTAGGAAGGCCTTAATTGACTTGATATTCTTCATTTCAAATATTGCCGAGAGAATTTTAAGAGCGCTGATGATTGAAAAATTGTTCGTTGCTTGCATGTTCCTTTCTCTTGAAAATAAAACATGATTAACACCTTTTTTTAACTAATTTACAACACCAAGCTGCTTCGCTTTGATGGTCACCCACCATTGCTAGATCAGTCTTCTTATAAACCTCCCCTTCTAAATGGAAATAATTTATCCATTTGTTTTAACGCTCGAACGTCACCTTGTTTTGCCACATCATGGACAATTGTTATCATCGCTTGCGTTTTTTTGGATTCAACAGAGCTTCGCCGCATCATAAGAACTTCTTGTTTTAAAAGCTCAAATTAGTAGATGCTTTTATTATCCAACAACAATATTAACGATTTATTAACTGTCAATTATCGAACAATCGTTTTCCCTGGATTTCGATTTGCCGCCATTCGGACTACCTTCATTAAAGGGCTGGAAATTCTAGATTCATGCTATCATTAATAATCATGAATGCTTAACAAGGTCTGCGATCATGTTATTGACTGAAGATTCAGGTATTGGTGATTATCATATCAACGCCTATGGACCTGATTCGGTGACTGTTAATAAAGTCACTTACACAAGTAGTCTGCTCGTTTCTCCTTACCGACTAGTGCTAGAATTGGGCCCGCGCGCGCTGGATGAATTAGGCAGTGAACATATTGAGGCAATCTTGGCTTTGGAGCCGGAAATCGTTATCCTTGGCACCGGCCAAAACTTTAAATGGCCTTCTAAAACACAACTAGCGCCATTTCATCAACGCCGTATTGGTATCGAATGTATGAACACGGGCGCGGCCTGTCGAACTTATAGAGCGCTAATGTCGGAAGGTCGCAAAGTGGTTGCGGCATTATTAATAGGTTAACAACTCATGAAAAAACTCGTTATTGTAGGAGCGCAGCTCAATTTCTTAGTTGGTGATATCGAAGGGAACACTCAATTAATTATTGATGCCACCAATCAGGCTTATCAGGAAAGTAAAGCTGATTTAATTCTTTTTCCCGAACTAGCAATTACCAGTTATCCACCTGAAGATCTCCTCTTTCGCCCCGCTCTTTATCGTCGAGTTCATCAGGCGCTACAAATAATTGCCGATAAAGTTAATGGTATCACTGTAATAGTCGGTTACCCTGATTTTATTGATAATAAATGTTATAACAAAGCTGCCGTTATTTCGGGTGGCAAAATCGTGGCCACTTATACTAAACACGAACTTCCTAATTACCGTGTTTTCGATGAAAAACGTTATTTTACCGCTGGCGATCAACCCTGCGTTATTGAAATTAAAGGGGTTAAAATCGGAATTTTAATTTGCGAAGATTTATGGCTTGAAAATCCAATCAAGCAATCCGTTGCCGCTGGTGCGCAATTAATTGCGTGTATTAATTCCTCCCCTTTTGCTCAAGATAAATCTCACCATCGCCGCGATCTCTTAACTAAACGAACTAAACGATATCACATACCTATTGTGTATCTAAACTTAGTGGGGGGACAAGACGAATTAGTTTTTGACGGCGGCTCACTGGTGTTTAACCAACACGGTGAATTAATTCAACAAGGACCTTATCTCAAAGAGGAATTAATCACTGTTGAATTTAATATCGACGATAATTTAAATATTTTAACGAAAACCCAGCTACCTCCAGAACCTTTAGATGAAGAAAAAATTTATAATGTGTTGGTATTAGGCCTTCGCAATTATGTTAATAAAAATAATTTCCCTGGCGCCGTTATTGGCTTATCGGGCGGTGTGGACTCGGCTTTGACATTGGCCATTGCAGTGGATGCTATTGGTTCTGAACAGGTCAGTGGTGTTTTAATGCCTTCCCCTTTTACATCCCCCATGAGCATTGAAGATGCCGAGGCACAAGCAAAAGCTCTCAATGTGCGCACCTCGACCATCAACATTCAGCCTATTTTTAAAGCCTTTATCGAGAGCTTAGAATCGGAATTCGCGGGCTTTGGGAAGGATGTCACTGAAGAAAATTTACAAGCACGTATACGCGGCACTTTATTAATGGCTATTTCAAATAAAAAAGGGGCTATCGTATTAACGACAGGAAATAAAAGTGAAATGGCAATTGGTTATGCGACCTTATATGGCGATATGGCCGGCGGTTTTAGCGTTTTAAAAGATGTCTATAAAACAATGGTTTATCGTTTGTGTCGATATCGCAACACAATTTCGCGAGTCATTCCAGAACGTGTCTTAGAAAGACCCCCTTCTGCCGAGTTAGCACCCAATCAAAAGGATCAAGATGTATTGCCTCCTTATCATATTTTAGATGAAATACTGGAGCGTTATATTGCTAAAGATGAAGATCCTGCTGCCATTGCGGCGGGTGGTTTTGACATTGAAATGGTAAAAAAAGTCGTTCGAATGATTAATCATAATGAATACAAACGACATCAAGCACCTATTGGAATACGTATTACCGAGCGTGCGTTCGGGAAAGATAGGCGATATCCCATTACTTCAGGCTTTGTTAAAGATGTTTAAATGCCTTCTCGCTGCTCTTGCCTTCGCAGGATAATGTTTGATATCAATCGAAAAAAATCGTGTTGAAATTGATCAGGAATAACGACATCAACGGATAAACAGAACAACCGCTGATCAGCAAACTGTTTGCATTTAATGGCATCCTTCTCGGTTAAAATAATGAGATGATCATCATCAAAATTAAAATCTTCTGATCGATAAAAATAATGATCCGGAAACGGATGGGCAATGACATTTGCTCCCAGCGTTTCCAATTGTTTGAAAAAACACTCGGGATTCCCGATTCCAGCCACCGCATGAACAGTTAACTCTTTTAGCTCATTGAAATCAATTTTCTTCGATGGATTTTTTAATTGGTATATTTCATTCGGTCGTAATTGCTTGGGAACAACGAAATCTACCGTATTTAATCTCGATTTCGGTTCTCGCAAAGGACCCGCAGGCCAACACCGCCCATTTCCCAAATGACGATCGTCTAAAAGCGCAATTTCCAGATCTCTTCCTAGAGAATAATGTTGCAATCCATCATCACCAATCACAACGTCACACTGAAAATTTCGAAGCAAATGCTTAACAGCAGCTCCTCGATCACGACAGACAACCATTGGACAATTAATTTTTTTCATCAATAAAACGGCTTCATCTCCTACTTGCAGAGGATCACTATTCTCCATGACGGTTTGTGGAAATCGGTTTGCTTTACCACCATAGCCGCGGCTGACCACTCCCGGACGAAATCCTCTGTTTTTTAATTCATTGGAAAGCCAAATGACTAACGGTGTTTTTCCACTGCCCCCCACGGTTATATTTCCCACAATAACAACTGGTACAGGAAATTTTCTTACTTTTTTAAGACCGACGGCGTATAACCAACGACGGATACGAACCATTATTTGATACAAAAAGGAGACGGGACTCAAAATCCTCTCTAATAAAGAACGCGGTTGATACCAAAATCGTGGAGTCCTCAGCATTATTCATCCAAAGCCGTCACGGCTACAGGCTTTCCAGCAAATTGCATACGGTAAAATTCCGCGTAAGCGCCATTTAAAGCGAGTAATTGCTGATGGGTTCCTTTCTCTATTAATCGTCCTTCTTCTAACACCATAATCCAATCCGCTCTTTCAATGGTTGACAACCGATGTGCAATGACCAAGGTAGTGCACTGATACATTAAATTATCAAGCGCTGCCTGAATATATCGCTCAGAGTGCGTATCTAACGACGAAGTCGCTTCATCCAAAATATGAATGGGGGCGTTTTTAAATAAAGCGCGGGTGATCGCAATACGCTGTCGCTGCCCTCCTGAAAGGCGCAGGCCGTTTTCTCCAATAACCGTGTCTAATCCTTGTGGCAATTGCTCGATAAATTCCATCGCATGGGCCGCACGAGCCGCTTCGATAATTTTTCTTTTATCAATATTACCCGCTTGACCGTAAGCAATATTATTCAAAATGGTATCGTTAAATAGCGTGGTGTGCTGCGACACCAAAGCGAATTGGTTACGTAATGCTTGTAACCGAAACTCTTTAATATTAATGCCATCGATTTTTATAACGCCGGCCGAGACATCATAAAAGCGCAGCAATAAATTAATTAAAGTGGATTTTCCCGCCCCAGATCGACCTACAATGGCTACCATTTGCCCAGGTTCGATAGAAAAACTGATCCCACTTAAAATAGTCTTTTTAGAATTATCGTAAGCAAAAGAAACCCCCTGGTATTCAATTGCTCCCCTTGCCCTCACTAAATGGCGCTCCCCCCTGTCCTTTTCGGCATCTTCGTCCAGTAACTTAAAAATACTCTGAGCACCAGCAATTCCTTTTTGTATATAACTATTAACCAGTGTTAATCGCCGTGCCGGACGCAGCATCATAATCATTGCCGAAACGATCGATGCAAAACTGCCCGCTGTTACATGAAACGAAGGCTGAGTGGCAAAAAACAAAACGATAGCAATTGGAATCGCAATTAGCAATTGCACTAAGGAGGTGCCTACACTATTAGTCACCACGACTTTTAACTCACGTTGCTGATTTAACTTCGTGGCGTGGCGAAATTTTTTGTTTTCATATTTTTGTCCACCATAAAGGCGGACGATTTTATAAGCTTCGATAGCTTCACTCGCAATATGAGTGACTTCTCCCACCGACTTTTGTACGCTTGTACTGAGCTGACGTAATCTGGCGCTGCAAATTCTCATTACCCAAGCGATTAATGGGGTGATCATTAAGAAAAACAGCGTTAACTTCCAACTCGCCAAAAACATGACGACTAATAATCCTGCTACCAATGAGGAAGCTTGCAAGGTGATAATTAAAGCGTCTGAACTTGCTTGCGCGACTTGTTCAACATTATAAATAACGGTCGATAACAAATGTCCGGAACTATGACGATCGTAAAATTCAGCGGGTAAACGCAACAAATGACTAAAAATATCGCGGCGAAAATCCATGATGATATTACGGGCCACTCGATTAATGAAATAAGTCGATAGGAAATTAGCCGCACCGCGAAATAAAAACACTAAAACGATAATAAAGGGGAGCCAGCAAATGAATACTAAATCGCGTGCAATAAATCCTCGGTTAATGATCGGTTTAATGAGCCAGCTAAATCCCGCATCGCTGAGAGAAACGGCAATCATACCGACGACGCCAACAAGAAAAATAGGCCAATATTTTTTAGTCGCTTGAAGCAAACGTCTGTAGGTACGAATACCCTGCGATGTCAATGTTTTCATTTTTAATTGTATGATTGCCAAAAATAACGCCACCGGTAAGCGACTTGAACAGTCATTTTACCGTTTGGAGAAAGCTGGATGCAAATGACCCCTTTTTGAGCCATGCTAACCACTGGCTCCCTTGCTTCCCATACCGATCTAGAAGCGCAGCGCTGGGAAAGTGGTAACGATTGTAATAGCCTGTAGGAAAAAGTACATACCGTGAATTCGCTACCTCAATGAACCGCCCCGTGTGGACGAGGTTTTGCTGCCATAGTGAGGGGCCACTAACAACGTCGCTGATAAACCTGCTCGATGGTGCTTAAGCAAGCATCCCTCTTGCGGCTTCTCAGTTTCTCTCGTTAATAAAATTGATGAACTCCCAGTTTGAATCCGCAGGAGGCAAAAACTGTTATTATCCTAAATAAAGCTGCCTTTTAGGAGGCGATAGCATTTGAAAGCGCACCTTATCCCATACCCACACACTCCTGCCCATCGTACATTTTCTTTTTCCCTTTTTTAACGAGCCCCTCATAAAAGCTCTTTAATTCTGAA
>NZ_CAJRAM010000035.1 GCF_907164965.1 Coxiella endosymbiont of Ornithodoros maritimus | reverse complement strand
TCAAAGCCTTCGATTCTTTGTCTGTCGGTAGGCAGCCTACGCACGAAGATGACGGGCTTTTTTTAACTACTTGACAAAAGCGGGCAACCGCTTATCCATTATCATTGGATGACGGATGTTCTTTTATTGTGATAGTCTAATGTTCATCCAAGGAGATCCTATGACCATCAAAAAAATCGCCCTCGTCGCTCACGATCGAACGAAAAAGGAATTAATCCAGTGGATTAAAAAATATCAAAACTTGTTAAAGCACCATGAGCTCTATGCTACTGCCTCACGGTAACTAAAATGGAAAACGGTCTGTTGGGAGGCGATCTTCAACTGGGGACCAGAATTGTTAACAAGGAAATCGATATTCTAATTTTCTTCTGGGACCCCTTGGAAGCACAGCCCCACGACCCTGATGTGCGCGCTTTATTACGCATCGCTGTTATGTGGAACCTTTCGGTTGCCTGCAATGCAGCAACCGCCGATTATTTATTAACTTCGCCTTTATTTGACAGTGATTATCACCCTGAAGCTCCCGATTACGCAGCCTATCACAATCGAATTTTAGGTGATGCTAAGTAGCCCGTATTTCGCTTCGCTGCATACGGACTACTTTTTAATCGATTTGTTTCATGCTCAAGCGAACGCGGCCTTGTCGGTCAATTTCAATGACTTTAACTCGAATTACTTGTCCTTCTTCTAAGTAGTCTCTGACGTTTTCCACGCGTTCTTGGGCAATTTGTGAAATATGCACTAAACCTTGAGTATTCGGCAGAATTTGCACAAAAGCGCCGAAATCCGTAATTTTAACGATCGTGCCTTCGTAAGCTTTACCTAACTTAACCTCAGCCGTTAACTCTTCGATCCATCGCTTTGCGGCCTCGCCTTCTTCGGTAGTATGAGCGGCGATTTTGATCATCCCATCATCTGAGATATCAATAGCGCAATTGGTCGCCTCAGTAATTTCTCGAATTACAACCCCGCCTTTACCTATCACGTCACGAATTTTTTCAGGATTAATTTTCATCGTGACATACTGCGGTGCTAGATCTGAAACTTGGGAGCGCGGTTTATCCAACACTTTGTTCATAATGCTCAGAATATGTAGACGCCCCTCCTTGGCTTGGTCCAGCGCTTGTTCCATAATTTCCTTGCTAATCCCTTCTATTTTGATATCCATTTGTAAAGCCGTTACGCCGTTTGATGTTCCCGCCACTTTAAAGTCCATGTCCCCTAAGTGATCTTCGTCCCCTAAAATGTCAGATAAAACCGCATATCTATCATTTTCTTTAATTAATCCCATGGCAATCCCCGCCACTGCAGCTTTCGTCGGCACGCCCGCGTCCATGAGTGCCAAACTACTTCCACAAACGCTTGCCATTGAACTCGAACCATTCGACCCCAAAATTTCAGAAACAACTCGAATTACGTAAGGGAATTTATCAGGAGTAGGAACAACAGGAGTTACTGCCCGCTTGGCTAATCGGCCGTGACCAATTTCGCGACGCTTAGGTCCGCTCATAAAGCCAACTTCCCCGACACAAAACGGTGGGAAATTGTAATGGAAAATAAATTCTTCTTGTCGATCCCCATCCAAATCATCGATGGATTGTGCATCTCGCTCGGTGCCTAAAGTCGTTACTACTAAAGCTTGAGTTTCGCCACGCGTGAATAAAGCAGATCCGTGCGAGCGGGGTAGCACCCCGACTTTAACGGTGATAGGACGCACAGTTTTGGTATCACGCCCATCAATACGCGGCTGTCCGGTTAGGATCTGCTCACGGACAATTCGACGTTCTAATTCATGGAAAATCACTGCCAGCTCATATTCATTAACGGCGTTTTCCTCTCCTTCACGTACTGCCGCCCGATCGGCGAGAAATTGATCACGAATAGCCTGGATCTGGGCTTGGCGCGCCATTTTTTTTTGGTTTTGGTAGGCTTTTTTGAGGAGAGCTTCTGATTTTTCTACCACCCATTTTTCTAAAGCTGTATTTAACGTAGGAGGTTCCCACTCCCACTTCGTACCTCCCGTCTCCTCAATAAATTCAGATATCGCCTGAATGGCAACCTGCATCGCTTGATGTCCATATAACACGGCTCCCAGCATCACCGACTCTGGCAATTCTTGTGCTTCAGATTCGACCATTAAAACAGCGTCTCGAGTCCCCGCTACCACGAGATCAAGCTCCGAATCTTTAAGTTCGTCTAAGGATGGGTTTAGAAGATATTCCCCATTGTAATATCCCACCCGCGCGGCCCCTAAAGGCCCGTTGAAAGGAATGCCTGACAAACCGATAGCCGCAGAAGCACCTAAAATAGCAGGAATATCGGTGGGAACTTTAGAATCCACCGAAAGTACGGTCGCAATAACTTGGACTTCGTTGGTGAATCCTTTAGGAAAGAGCGGACGTAAGGGTCGATCAATCAAACGGGAAGTTAAAGTCTCTTTTTCGGTAGGTCTCCCTTCACGTTTAAAATAACCTCCCGGAATTCTGCCGACCGCATAGGTTTTTTCCTGGTAATTGACGGTAAGAGGAAAAAAATCTCGTCCCTCTTCCGCTTCTTTTTTTGCAACAACCGATACTAATAAAACCGTGTCACCCATTCGAACAACAACAGCACCTGTGGCCTGGCGGGCCATTTCTCCTGTTTCAAATGTAACTTCATGTTTACCATATAGGAAAGTCTTACTAATTTTATTCATCTTTTTCCTTTTATGAGCGCAATCCTAATCGTCCAATAAGTTTGAGATATCGTTGAAAATCATTTCTTTTCAAGAAAGAAAGGAGTTTACGCCGCTGACTGACCATACGCAATAATCCTCGGCGCGAATGATGGTCGTGCTTATGGGCTTTCATGTGCTCGGTGAGTTTGATGATTTTAGCGGTCAGAATGGCCACCTGGACCTCAGGCGACCCTGTGTCGTCTTTGCCTAGTTGATATTCTTTCACAATTTTCGCAGTTTCTGCAGAAGCTAATGACATTATAATTACCTCTTTTTTTAACAGCATCCACTGTCATTTACAGATACTGCCATAAAAGGCATGTATCGTACCATGGCAGAATCAATGGCGCAAATAAGATCAAGGGTAATGTTCGTCTTCGAGACCTCCGCTTTCGCTGGGCTAGCTAGAAATAGTAGAGATCCCAGGGAACGGGGCAGAGGAAACTGAAAAGCAAGGAAAGCACTTATCATAAATATAATCTGCGGAATAACTGTCACTGGATGAAAAATTAAAGCAAGTGCCAATGCCTTCGTCGGTAGAACGTGAGATATTTGATGAGCTAATAAACGATAGCTGTCTCATAAATGCCTATTCCTCGAAGGGAATAAGGAAGTCACAAAAGAGAATGTCGTTATGAAAAGCAAGCAGACGGCTTGATTCGGGCTAAGATGGGTTGAGGACAAATTCAGACTAAAGACTAAAGACTAAAGACTAAAAATAAAGTAAAAATAGGAATAGCTAAATAACAGCAGATAAACCTAACACCTGCATCTTATGACGCTGCCTCTTTGGCCCTCATTGCTAATCAAAAATATTTAAAAGGCGAAGTT
>NZ_CAJRAM010000034.1 GCF_907164965.1 Coxiella endosymbiont of Ornithodoros maritimus | reverse complement strand
GGGGGGATTTAACGGCGCTGCCGGTTTATGCGAACGGGGAGGGACATTCATCAATTTCATCTGTTTCTGGCAAGTTGTTGGTGTTTATTGGGTTAGTTCCTCCACAACACGCGAGTGAGAATAAGGAGGTCTTGTCGCGGATTAGTAAACGCGGCAATGTGATGTTAAGGACGTTAAGGTAAAACCTGAGGTTGATGAGGCTAATTCATGCGGTGGCTCGGTGAAGCCGCATATACGTTCTTTTCGTCAAAACTGATTGTTGACAACAACCCTGGGGCCATATACGTATAGACCAAAGCAGAATACGGGAAAATAATGATCTCGTCTATCATCCCCGTATTTCACTGCGCTTCATACAGGCTACTTTGCTGCTGGGCCCGCAAGGCGGCCTAACCTACACTTTCAATCGCACCCGCCGTTAACCCCCCCACACCCCGAGCCCAACAGTTTAAATAAATATTCCCGCAAGGGCTCTTTAAATTCAGGCCGTTTGAGCGCATAAGCAATTGTCGCCTGCAAGAAACCAAATCGACTGCCGCAATCATAACGGTGACCCTGGAAGGGAAAGGCAAGCGCCTGCTCTTCTTGCAAGAACGCGACAATCGCATCCGTTAGCTGAATCTCCCCCCCCACGCCACAACTGATGGCATCCAGATAATCAAAAATACGTGGAGACAAAATATAGCGGCCGGTGACAGCCCAATCTGACAACGCGCTTCCAAGGGGAGGTTTTTCAACCATACCAGTAATTCGCTTCACCTGGTGCTCATCCACAACAGAAACGATGCCATATTTATCGGTTTGTGTTAAAGGCACTTGTTCAACCGCAATGATATTCTGTTGATGCTTTTCAAAAGCTTCCATCATCAATTGCAAACAACTTTTCTCACCACAGTCAATAATGTCATCGGGCAACAACACCGCAAACGGCTGGTTGCCGACAACATGTTTCGCCGATAACACCGCATTACCCAAGCCTAAAGGGTGCGCTTGACGCACATAGCTAATATGAACTTCTTTGGGTAAGAGGTTTTGTATTAATTTCAGGGCATCCAATTTCCTGCTGGAACGCAACCGCGTTTCCAATTCATAATTACTATCAAAATAATCTTCGATAGCCCGCTTGCTGCTACTCGTTACAAAAACGAGATGCGTAATGCCGGCAGCGATCGCCTCTTCTACTACATATTGAATAATTGGCTTATCAACAATTGGCAACATCTCTTTGGGACCCGCTTTGGTTACCGGCAAAAATCGTGTTCCCAATCCGGCCACAGGAAAAACCGCAGTAGTGGCTTTTTTCATGGGCAGTTACCTTTTATTTTGAGCACGTAATTGATCAATCGTTCCATAGAACCGTAAAAGGATGACTGATCAGTTTCTGCTTGCAACGCTTGCAAGATACCCTTAGCTAAATGTTTGCCTCGCTCTACTCCCCATTGATCGAAAGGGTTAATATTCCAAATAACACTTTGCACATACACTTTATGTTCATATAAAGCTAACAGTGATCCTAACGAATAAGGGTTCAATTCTTCCAGAATAATGGTATTACTCGGGTTATTACCACGGATCAAGCGATAAGTTGCCAATTTTTCTGCTTTTTGGGACTCAATGCCTTGGCTAACGAGATCCCTCACCACTGCTTCTTTATCATAACCTTCCATCAGTGTCTGGCTTTGGGCTAAACAATTGGCGATTAAAGGCAGTTGGTAATGGTTTTCTCGCGTATTTTTTAAGACCGTAATAAAATCCACGGGCACCATCAAGGTACCCTGCAAAAATAATTGGTGAAAACTGTGTTGGCTATTGGTGCCAAGATCGCCCCACACTACCACCCCCGTCTGCCAATGCACCGCCGAGCCGTCAAGTTGAACGCTTTTCCCGAGACTTTCCATGTGCAATTGAGTGAGGTAATCAGGTAAATAAGCTAAGCGCTGGCTGTAAGGAATAATGGCCTGAGTTTTTGCATTGAAAAAATTAATGTACCAAATTGATAACAAGGCCAATAATATCGGCATATTTTTGCTAAATTCAGCTTGCCTAAAATGGGTATCCATGGCATGTGCACCGCGTAGAAATTCAAAAAATTCTTCCCAGCCAATCGCAATTGCTAACGAAAGCCCAACCGCGGACCAAACTGAAAAACGGCCACCCACCCACGGCCATAGTATAAAAATATTATCCTTTTGAATACCATATTCGTGCGCTTTTTCTGGTGCTGTCGTTACGGCCATAAAATGAGTTTGAATTACATTTTCTTTTTTAGCGGCCTGCATTAACCATTCTATAGCACGATGTGCATTTTCCAAGGTTTCTTTTGTCGTAAATGTTTTTGAGGTAATAATAAATAAAGTAGTTTCTGGATTTAAAGTCTGCACCGTCTCGTAGAAATCCGTGTCATCTAAATTGGAAATAAAATGGCATCGTAAAGGGGCTTTGACATAAGGTTTTAGCGCATTGTAAGCCATTTGCGGCCCTAAACTTGACCCGCCAATTCCAATATTAACAATATCGGTAATTGATTTGTTGGTGAACCCTTTATAATCGCCCTCGCGAATCCGAATTGATAATTTTTTTATTTTCTCCCAAGAAGCGCGAACTTCCTGAATCGCACTATTATTCGTTTTAAAAGAGAAGTTGTTCACTTGACGCAGAGCCGTGTGAAACCCCACCATTTCCGGCGACTCATTTGTTAATTTGCCGCTAAAGAGTTGCTCAATTCGCAGTGGCAAATTACACGCATTTGCGCTCTCACACAGTAAATCAAGGGTCTTCTCATCCACTCGATTCTTTGAATAATCAAAATATAAACCAGCCGCCTCTATGCTCAACCGCGTTCCACGCTTTTTATCTTGCGCAAAGAAATCGCGCATATGCAAAGAAGATAATTCCTGGTATTTAGATTTTAATGCCTGCCACGGAGGACTTTCGACTAAACTCATGGAATAACTTTACCTCCCCGCCATATGCAAAGCGCCATCTAAACGGATCACACTCACTTTTAAATAGGAGTTTTTAATAATTTCTTCCACTAATCGGGCGTATCCGCCCGGCTGACCTAGTCGAGAAGGGAAAAGAGCAGCGGCCGCTTCACTGCTTTTTGGATCGGAAACATCACATTCCACCGCTAGACCACCCAATTCTTTTGCAATGTCGTGTGTCTTATCGATTTCTTTATCGAACAATACTACCTTGGCGCCCCAACGGGCCGTTTCAGTGCCCATTCCCGATCCGCCAGCGGTTATAACCGCCACTTGATCTTTAATTTCCATTGCTTCCTCTTTATTAAGTGAGAAGAGTTTGAAATTGTATCCCTCCCCGAGCAATCGCAAAATAATCAAATCCCCATTCCCGTAATTGATGCGGTTGATAAAGATTGCGACCATCGAAAATAGCAGAATAACGCAAATTATTTTTAATTAAAGCAAAGTTAGGATTTTTAAATTCGTCCCACTCGGTTACGATGGCAAGCACATCCGCATTATTCAATGCAGCATAGGCATTTTCATAAAGTTTCAATTGTGATGACTCTCTATACAAGGCACGGATATTCTCCATCGCTAAGGGATCGTAGGCTTGAACAATAGCGCCTGCTTTCCAGAATGATTCTATCAATTTCAGGCTGGATGCCGATCGCACGTCATCCGTGTGAGGCTTAAATGCGAGCCCCCATACAGCAATAATTTTGCCTTGCAAATTCCCATTAAAATAACGTCGGATTTTTTCATATAAAATTAACTTTTGTCGTTCGTTGACTTCTAATACGGCATTAACAATGGATGCTGGAATAGCGGCTATCCTTGAAATACTCTGCAAGGCTAATAAATCTTTTGGGAAACAAGAGCCGCCAAAACCACAGCCTGGGTTAAAAAATTTACCATTAATTCGCGAATCCAAGCCCAAAACAATTTTTACCGCTTCAATATCAGCTTCAAAATATTCAGCAAAATGACTCATTTCATTAATAAAACTAATCTTCGTTGCTAAAAAAGCATTTGAAACGTATTTTGAAAACTCTGCCGAGCGACGGCCCATGACAATAAAGGGGTATCCTTTTTTAATTAAGGGAGCGTAAAGCTCCTTCATGATATTCCCAGCACGCGAATTATTTACACCTACTACAATGCGATCAGGCTCCAAAAAATCAATGATCGCTGATCCTTCTTTTAAGAATTCAGGGTTAGAGACGACGTCAAATTCAAGGTCTACTTTCCTTTTTTGAAGGTAGTTTTCTATCTGCGTATTAATGCTATCGGCCGTACCCACCGCCACAGTGGATTTAGTAACGATGACAGCGTAATCGGTAAGTTGTTCTCCAAGCGCTTTGACAACATTGTCTACGCAGCACATATCCACTTGCCCATTATCCGAGGATGGAGTTCCCACAGCGATAATTTGTACGAGCCCATGTTTGACAGCTTCGCTAGAACGCACTGTGAAAAAAATGCGCTTGGATTTCAAGTGCTTTTGAAGCAAAGACGCTAATTGTTGCTCATGAATCGGCGTTATCCCTCGCTTTAGTTTTGCAATTTTTTCTTCGTTAACATCACAACAGCAAACGCTATGGCCAAGCTCAGCTAGACAAACGGTACTTACCAATCCAACGTAACCTGCACCGTACACACTCACTTTCATGGTTAATCCTTACCTCCTTCTTTCGCAGAAAGAACACTTGCGTTACAATCCCACAACATGAACACCGTCGCAAGGAAAATCGCTGTTGTTGGGCTTGGCTATGTAGGTCTTCCCGTTGCCGTTGCTTTTAGCCGTCTCCAACCGGTCATCGCTTACGACAAAAACCCTGCCCGAATTCGGGCACTTAAACAAGGTTATGATGCCTGCGGCGAAGTTGATTCTCAACATTTATGCACCTGGCAAATTGATTTTACTGACAACCCGGATGATTTGGCAAAAGCTGATTTTTATATCGTTGCCGTCCCAACTCCCATCGATCAATCAAAACACCCCGATTTATTGCTCCTTCTCAATGCTTCCGAAACTATTGGTCTTTATTTAAAACAGGGGGATATTGTTGTTTTTGAATCGACCGTTTACCCAGGCGTCACGGAAGAAGAATGTGCGCCCGTTCTTGAAAAGGCATCAGGTCTTAAATATGGCGTTGACTTTACACTGGGATATTCACCCGAACGAATTAACCCCAGCGACAAAGCACATCGGTTTGAAACGATCACCAAAATCGTATCGGGCTCTGATCCTGAAACTTTAGATATTGTCGCCCACCTCTATGGCAGCGTGATAACCGCCGGCATCTACCGCGCTCCTAATATTCGCACAGCAGAAGCAGCAAAAGTCATTGAAAATACCCAGCGCGATTTAAACATCGCTTTAATGAATGAGCTGGCGATTATTTTTAAGCGAATGGATATTGACACTCAAGAAGTGTTAGCTGCTGCTGAGACTAAATGGAATTTTTTGCCTTTTAAACCCGGTTTGGTGGGGGGGCACTGCATCGGCGTCGACCCTTATTATCTCACCTACCAGGCTCAGCACTATGGCTATAATCCTCAAGTGATTCTTGCCGGTCGCCGTATCAACGATGCGATGGGTAAATTTATTGCGGAACAAACGATTAAACAAATGATCCACGCAGGTTATACCATTAGAGGCGCTAAGGTAGCTGTTTTAGGTCTCACGTTTAAAGAAAATTGTCCTGATCTGCGAAATTCAAAAGTCATCGATATTATCGAAGAATTAAATAACTACGGCATTGAATGCATGGTGCACGATCCTCTTGCCGATCCTGAGACAGCTAAGCAACTCTATAACATAGATCTTAAATCGTGGGATGATATTCACGATGTGGATTCTTTCGTATTAGCCGTTGCTCATGACCAATTTCGCCAATATTCTTTAGAAGACTATCACGCCAAATTCGCTCATCATTCAATTATTATTGATGTCAAAAATGTGTTAAATCCACAAGATTGTAAATCAAATGGTATCACCTTGTGGAGATTGTAAAAATGCGAACGTTAGTCACGGGCTGTGCAGGTTTTATTGGGTTTCATTTAATTAAGCGTTTATTAGGGCGAGGCGACCATATCGTCGGGCTCGATAATTTAAATGATTATTACGATGTTAATTTAAAAGAAGCCCGTTTAGCGCAATTGAAAGAATTCCCCCATTTCAGTTTTCATAAGTTAGACCTCGCTGACCGACAAGGAATGGCTGATTTATTCCAACAGCACTTATTTGATACTGTTGTGCATTTAGCGGCACAAGCTGGTGTCCGTTATTCCCTGACTAATCCTTACGCTTACGTAGATTCAAATTTAGTGGGTTTCGCGCATATTTTGGAAGGCTGTCGGCACCAATCCATTAAACACCTGATTTATGCTTCTTCCAGCTCTGTTTATGGCGCCAATGAGAAATATCCCTTCTCTGAAAGCGATAACGTGGACCACCCTATTGCTTTATACGCAGCATCAAAAAAAGCCAACGAATTAATGGCGCATAGTTATGCGCATTTGTTTCAACTTCCTTGCACCGGTCTGCGATTTTTTACTGTGTATGGTCCGTGGGGGCGACCGGATATGGCGCTGTTTAAATTTACGCGTAATTTATTAGCGGACAAATGTATCGATGTTTACAATCATGGCAAAATGTCGCGTGATTTTACGTATATCGACGATATCGTTGACGGTATTTTACTGACTTTAGATCATCCACCTGAACCGAATTCTGCTTGCTCCGCAAATCAACCTAATCCAGCAAATAGTAAGGCGCCTTATCGAATTTATAATATTGGTAGTAATAATCCTATTTTATTGACGGATTTCATTGCTATTTTGGAAAAGGCGTTAAATAAAAAAGCGATTAAAAATTTTCTACCCCTCCAACCAGGTGATGTTCCTGAAACATATGCTGATGTTTCTCAATTAGAAAATGATTTTCAATATCAGCCAAGAACTTCTTTACAAATGGGTGTTAAAAATTTTGTTAAATGGTATTTGCAATACTTTTCTTAAAAATTTATTTTTTCCGATTCGGATATAATGAGCGGTATAAATCAATTTCATGCTGTTTTTCTATTAAACTTGAATATTTACTCCAATACTCTTTTTCTAAGCATTTAGCATAAGCAGTCATCTTTTCAGAGTTTAACAGAGCAAAATTAATTTGCTTCACCCATTCTTCGACAGATAGAGGGTCAACTAACAAGCCTGTCACATGATCTTCAATCATTTCAGTATGGCACTCTCTACTTTCGACGTAATAACCGGCTTCCCGATACTCGCTGCCTCAAGTAACACAAACCCCGACATTGGAATAAGAAGAAGATAGGCTCTCTTTATAAGTTCATGCACTATCTCCTTTTCCTGCCAACCTAAAAAATAAACATTCTCGTTATCTAAAAACTCCTGTAGCCCCTCTTGATAAAGAGACCCATCACCACAAAACGCAAATACAATTTTTTATCGGGCAAAGGTGATTTCCATTTTTTAATTACATTATATAAAACATCGGTATATTTATATCTGTTTAAAAATCCAATAATAAGGATTAAAACTGCATCAGAAGGAATATTAAATCGCTCACAAATACAGTCTTTTTCTTCACTCTCTGGGATTGGCTCGCTAATCCATGGAATAACGGTGCATCTTTTTTCGGATTGTTTTTTCCCAATTAGTTTTTCCACATATTGTTTAGTAAATAAATTAGGGCAAATAATTTGATTGCTATATCGAAGCACAAATTTTTCCATTGTATAAGAAATAAATTTAGAATTATAATTGAATTTTTTATTCTTTTCTTGGCAAAGACGATTGTCCCCACCTAAAGAAAGTACAAAAGGTATCCGAAATATTTTTGCCATTAATAAACTATATAAGCTGCCCAAATAGGGCTGTCTACCTCGAACGATATCAAATTTATTCTTTGAAAATTGTTTAAATATCTTAAAGAAACCCACAACAACTCTTGAAGTCCACAGGGTATCCACTCCATAAGAATAGAGTTGAATCGAAAATTGTTTAAAGTAAGCAGTATATTTCAAATCTTGATAATGCGGCGTAAAATGTACCACCTTAGAATAGGCATTATTTGGATTATAAATCTCGGGCGATGCTGTTAAATTGCCTTTTTTATCAAGCTCCACAAACTGGAATCCATAAAATTAGCTACTTTCATAATACTCCATCTATTTTAAAAATTTTTCAATACTGTCGATAATAGTTGCGGCAGCATTACCGTCACCATAAAACATTGGCCTAAACTCAGATATGTTATTAAATGGATCATTCTTTAAAGCCTTTTGAAATGTTCGAACAATTTTCTCTGAAGTAAGATCAGGAACGAGCGTATTGCATTTGAAGTCAATCAACTCCGCCCATTCCGTAGAATCACGTAAAACAAGGCAGGGAACATCATAAAAATAAGCCTCTTTTTGAACACCTCCAGAATCAGTAATAATAATTTTCGCTGAATTTTCAAGTCATAACATGGCTTTGTATCCTACAGGATCAATAATGTTTACCAAACAAGAAACGCGCTTATATAAATTAGATTCTTGAAGCATTTTTTTTGCACGAGGGTGAATTGGCCAAACAACGGAAAAATCTTTAGCAATTTCAGTTATTGCAGCCATGATAGAACGTAAACAATTATTGACATTGGTATTTTCAGCTCTATGCATAGTAAACAAAATATAGCCCTTTTTCCGAACACCGATTTTCTTTAAAAGAGTTTCATCAGAGTTTTTCTTATAAAAAAGAGCAATATCATACATAATATCGCCGGTTTGAATAATTTTTTCACTAGAGATACCCTCTTTTAATAAATTATTTACTGCAGTGACTGTTGGTGCACATAATATATCTGAAATATGATCTACCGAAACCCGATTAAGTTCTTCTGCCATTTTTTTATCAAAAGATCTTAATCCTGATTCCACATGAGTAACTGCAAAATGCAGTTTCTTAGCACATAAAGCAGCCGCTAACGTTGAATTTGTATCTCCATAAGTAATCACCATACCAGGATGCAACTTCTGTAATAAAGTTTCTAAACGTAATAATATCATTCCCGTTTGAACACCATGCGTTCCTGCGCCTACTTCTAAGTTATAATCCGGATAAGGTATACTTAACTCACGAAAAAAAAATATCTGACATATTATTGTCATAATGTTGTCCAGTATGAATAATTATGTGGCAAAATTTGCCGCGAATTTCTCTTAGAAGCGCTGCTACTTTAATAAATTGTGGCCTTGTACCAATAATAGATACAATTTTTTTCATAATTACTTAAATTTTCAAAATGCTATCATTCCAAGCCCTTCGACCAGCTCAGGATAAACTTACTTGATGAAGTACTAGGGCGTGTCATCAATTAACCCTGGACACCATTGTAAAGTTCATTACCAATATATAGGTTGATTGATTTAAAATTTTATTAAAAGGTAAATACCGTCTTTCAAAAAAATTTTCCTTGCAATTAATGAACTCAATTTTTTTCACTTAAATTAAGAAATTTTCTTAAGAAGGGTTTCATAAACCATCATTGTTTGAAAATTAATTTTGTCTAACTCATATTTGAACTCTACCCTTGCACGCCCACGACGACCCATTTCTTTTCGAAGCTCCGGATTTTGGATAAGAATCTCAATAGCTGATGCTAATTCTTCGCTATTTTTAACGGACACAAGCAATCCATTTTCTCCATCGCACACAACGTCACGACAACCAGGTACATCTGTTGTAACAATGGCTCGGCCACTCGCCGCCGCTTCTACCAAAACACGTGGCAATCCTTCGCGATAAGAAGGCAAACAGACAATATGGGCTCGATGCATAATAGCCAGCATCTCCGTACTCTCTCCCCACCATTTAATTAAGCCTTCACGTTCCCAATGTTCTAATTGTTTTTGATTAATAGCAGCCGGATTTTCTGAATCAATTCCTCCCACCAAAATAAAACAGGCATCTATTTTTTTCTGCTTTAATATTTTTGCCGCTTCAACAAACTCTCCCACGCCTTTGTCCCATAACAATCGAGAAGCTAAAATCACTCGAGGAACCCCCGACGTTTCTTCCATTGGATAAAAAGCACTCATAGAAACACCTGACCCTGGAATTAAAACACTGTTATTTGGATCTAAAAGTTTCGTCTGAAGAAATTGAGTTTGATCATCCTTATTTTGAAAAATGACACAGGTATTTTTATGTTGAAAAACGAATTTATAACCCTGTTGCAAAATAAAGCGCAAAATTCTTATATAGCAAGATTGCGCAATGAATATAAACCCAAGTCCTGTCAGCGTATTAACAACAGCGGGAACGCCAGCTAAACGGGCTGCGATACCTCCATATAACACTGGTTTAATGGCCAGATGATGAACAATGTCAGGTTGCAAACGACGATATAATTTCCATAAGGAAAACAAGGCAAAAATATCTTTAAAAGGATTAAAACCACATTGATCTATCTGAATGGAATGATAGGAAAAGCCCTTTTCCTTGATTTTTTCAATCAACGGAGAAACCGGAGTTGCTACATGAACATCATAATTAGCAACTTTTGCTGCTTTTGCTAAAGACAATCGGTGGGATAAAAAAAACTTTGCATTGTTGATAACAATCAATAATTTTTTTTTCATTATTTATCACCAGCGCTCACGCCACAATTGGAACATAAGCACGCTCCAAAGTGAATATTGCCAATTTCTTTTTCCAGAAAGATGTTCCTTCCAACGTTGACGAAATAATGAGGAATGCAGTAAACCATCTTTTTCTAGTTTAGAAATGGATAATAAATCCTCTGCCCATTCTCTCAATTGGCCACGTAACCAATGATCAATCGGCACCCCAAAGCCCATTTTGGGACGAGTAAACAATTTCTCTGGGAGGTATTTCCCTAATACACGTCGCAATAACCATTTAGTTTCACCCCGTTGCAATTTAAATCGCATGGGTAAAGACCAAATATATTCCACTAATCGATAGTCTAGCAAAGGGATTCTTGCTTCTAAGCCAACAGCCATGCTAGCACGGTCTACTTTTGTTAAAATATCATCAGGTAAGTAGCTGAGGGTATCAATATACTGCATTTGTTCCATAAAATTTAAATCCGGCAATAGCTCTGGCCATAAGGAAATATCGGAACCATCAATCACTAATTCAGCCGGTCTTTCCCAAAGGCTAACAACTCCTTTATATAAATCCTCCGATGATTGGATTAATAGTGCGGCTAACTTATACGCCTTATCCCCCACAGAGGATGGACGTAACTTCCGTGGTATCACATTTACAAATTTATCCCACGCTGAAGGGCTGAAGCAATTAATCATTTTACTAGCCGACTGTCTCATCCACAGCGGAAAGCGAACTAATTTGGACCATAGATTTTCGGCTAAAAGATAGCGATTATAACCGGCAAATAATTCATCGCCCCCATCGCCTGATAAACTTACCGTTACGTGCTGCCTTGCTAATTGAGAAACAAGATAAGTGGGTATTTGGGATGAATCTGCAAATGGCTCGTCATACCACTCCGGAATTTGAGGAATCAATCGAGCAGCTTCATCCACATGCAAATATAATTCGTGATGATCGGTTTTTAAATGTTGGGCAACTTCTTTCGCATAAGAGGCCTCATTGTATTCTTTTTCATAAAATCCGACAGAAAAAGTTTTAATTTGATTTGTACTTTGAGCCTGCGTCAAAGCAACGACTGTAGAACTATCAATACCGCCAGATAAAAAGGCACCTACTGGAACATCCGAGTACATACGACATTTAACAGCGTCACGCAATAGAGTTTCCGTCTCTTCTAGTACTTCGTTGTCGTCAATTTTTTTCTTATTAATATTCTTTTGACAAACTGTTTCTAACGACCAGAACGTTTCTTCAATAATTTTTTGATTGTGGTCGATGGCAAGTATTATGCCTGGTTTTAGTTTATAAACGCCATTGTAAATTGATAATGGCGCGGGGATATAATTAAATCGAAAGTAGGAGGTTAAAGCCGTCCGGTCGATTTGAACATTCCAAACTGGATGCGCGGTGAGTGCTTTTAATTGCGAAGAAAAATAAAAAATGTTATTTTTTAAGCTCCAGAATAACGGCTTAATTCCTAAACGATCGCGAGCAAGATACAGCTTTTTTTCAAGCTTGTTCCAATAAGCAAAGGCGAACATTCCATTCATTTTTTTTACTGCAGATTTAACACCCCATAATTCACAGGCTTCGAGAAGCACCTCAGTGTCTGAATGCCCAAAACAATAGATACCTGCATTTTCTAATTCTTGACGAATAAAGGGAGCGTTATAAATCTCACCATTGTAAATAATGACGGTATTTCTTGAACGCGATAACATGGGTTGATGCCCTGCTATCGAAAGATCAATAACGGCTAACCGTCGGTGCCCAAAAGCCAGTCCCGTTTTTTCGTCGCACCAAACGCCTGATGAGTCTGGGCCTCGAGAAATAATTTGATTCGCCATCTTAGCAGCAACTTTTTGGTATTGCTCTTTTTTCCAAGACTGACGAAAATCCCAAAATCCAGTAATTCCGCACATTACTTTATTTACCCGAAAGTGAAAAATTAGTGCAAGCCTTCCCTTCCGCAGTATTTTTTTTGTCGTCGTCCTGCCAAGAGGGTGGCTTAACAATATTAATGGCTCGCTCCCATTCAGAGGCCAGCATAGCCTCATAAAATTGATCATAACGCAAAACACAAGACTCTAAACTAAAATACTTTTTAACACGCTCTTTTGCTGCGTTTCCATATTTATTGCGCCTTTCTTTATCTAAAGCGAGCATCAATAAAGCTTCTGCTAATTGCTCTGGTTGTTTAGGCGGCACGACGAATCCACATTGTTTATCAATGACAGCTTCTGCATTTCCTCCAACGTCGGTGACCACCATCGGCAAGCCGGCCGCCATACATTCAAGCAGTGCATTGGAAAAACCTTCTTCATGAGAGCTCAGAACGCCCATGTCAGCAATTGATAATAATTGGGGGATGTCATGTTGTTGACCTAAAAAAATAATATATTCTCGTAAGCCCAAACTGTAACGTAAATTTTCTAGTGTATTTCTTTCTCCTCCGTCTCTACCAATGCACAATAATTTCCAATTTTCGGACATTTTTTCTTTTATAGAAGATAACGCATAGAACAAATCTTTATGTCCTTTCCTTTTGTATAAATTCGCTAGGATAATAATGATAAACGTATCGTCATTTAAACAAAGAGAGTGTTTAATTGCAGGCTTATTATAATGAATATTATATTTCTCAACTTCAACACCGTTATAGATTAATCCCAATTTATTAGGAGGAACACCCTCCTCTAAAAGATTGGCGCCAACACGCGATGAGGTTGCCAACACTACCTTCATATGTTTATGCAATAGGGGTTCTATTTTTGCAACAATGGGATGCGTTTTTTGATATTCATTAGTGACACGACGACTCATCACCATACAGCGGGCACGAGCCAAAAGGCCACTAATCCCCCCAAGTACATAAGTTCCTGGCAGAAAAAAATGAAGAATTGACGGGTTTCGTTTTAATATAAGAAAATATAATCTTATTATCGACAATGAATAAATAAAAAGCTTTCCTAATAAGCCTAATTTAATTAAAAATTCACAGAAAGGAGGAGTAATAATCGGAATGCCGGCTGCTAACATTTCCTCGAACATTACACCTCGATGGTTAGTAAGATATAAAATGATGTTATAGCCCCGCTTTTTTAAAGAAGGTAACACACGCAATAAATGCTTCTCCGCGCCACCAACGTCTAAAGCGTTTATGGCAACAACAATACTTAAATCACGTTTTAAAATTTTTAAGCACATATTCATCACAAGCACTTCCAAAAATAGCGGAAGAAATTTTATGGCCTTGGATCTTTTGTTTCTCAACATAAAACCCAATAGAATTAGAAAACTCTTTCATTGCCTGCAGAGTGATAGATTTATAAGGATAGCCACCTAACCAATCATGCATATCGTGAATAAAGAACATACCCCGAAAAATCTTATAGTTTTTGATAAATTTAAAGGGGTTATTTCCTTTTATCCAATGATCGAGCAATAGAAAAATAATATAAGTATAACGTATACAAGCCTGGATAATCGCGGGCACTTTACTATATAGAGCTTTTTGCATTTTCCAAAATTCGCATCACTTTGTCTTTCTATATAAAGAAATGACAAGTCTACCATTTGATTTGAACATAGCTTCCGTTTTCTGAATAGCTTTGTACATATTCCCAGTATGATGTAACACCACAGGAGTAAACCAAATCAAACTGACCATCGATTGCCCGATCTAAATCAAAAACGCTAACTGTCTTAAAAGAAAATTAGATGACGGGGAATATTTATTTAACAATTTATTAATCATCAAAACACTCTCGGGATCGACATCTGTTACAATAAGAGCATCTGTCTTTAAAAGCAAAGCCACTAAAGAAAATAATCCTAAATCACAACCGATATCCAAAAAAGTTTTTCCGGAAAAATTTCCACCTTCCAGCAGATTGACAATCGAATCCTCGGTAACATTAATTCTAACTTCATTAATAAGAGATGAAAAATTAGACCAATTTTTACCAAATTTAAAATGAGTTTATAAAGCTTCTAGATTTTCTAACCCCATAAATTTTATTCATTTATATTAACTTTTTGTTTTGTCGACAACATATACGAGAATACCCTACAATTTATTAATTTTTATTTAATCAGCAATATCGCGTTATAACCTAATATTCATTAGATGAAGCACATTATCCCAAAGTTCATAAGAGCATTGAGTTTCCCCTGTAATTTTTTGTCGGGCTTTTTCTCCAAGACGTTTGCGAAACAATTCATCGTTTCCTAAACGACAAAAAGCGAGATACAACGCTTCAACGTCTTCCACAGGTACTACTAATCCTGTTTCTTCATTTTTGACAAAATGCAAGATTCCCGAAGAAGCGTTGCTCACAATAGCTGGCAACCCGCAACTCATAGCTTCCAATAGAGCATTTGGCGTTCCCTCATATCGTGAGGGCATAACAAAAATAGTAGCCGCATTGTAATAAGAAAAAATATCTAATTGCATCCCACCCCAAATAATATCCTTATCTATATTTAAGCTTACTGCAAACTGTTTCAATTTATTACGCAGTTCTCCATCACCAACAATAATTAAACGCCATTGCAGAAAGTGATGAATGAATTTTGAAAATGCAAGCAAGAGGATATCATGCCCCTTTTCATAACTTAACCTTCCAACAGCCAATATAGCAGGAAAACTATAAGTTAAAGGTCGGAACGGCTCTTCAATACAAATAGGGTTCGGTACATATTTTAATTTTCCAGGATCAATAAATTTTTCTAATGCTACAATCGCATCATGACTATTAGCGGTAACAATATCAGCATAGCGATAAAGCAGATGTCTAAGTTTATCCCAAATACTTCCCAGCGAATCCTTTGTGGGATCACTTCTCTCGGAAACAATAACAGGAATTCGCATAAAAAAAGTAGCCAGAATCGTTAACACATTGCTGGTCACAAGAAAACTTAAAACAAGCTTTGGCTGATAAGCTTTAATCACCGATCTCAAGGCCTTTACCCTACGTAAATTATTCCAAATAGCGATTATTAAATTTTTTGATTCATCAGGTAAATTAATACTTTTTCGAGAGATAGCAATCGGTAATTCGAAAAAATCAGATTTTTTGTTAAAAAATGTTATAACACAAATTTTTTTACCTTGATTCAGCCAATGTTTTACAAGATTCATTAGCACCCTTTGAGTTCCTCCCCCTCCCATATCAGGAATAACTAGGCATAAATCAATTTTTTTTTTCTTCATTACTAAATATAGGGCGGGTCGTCAATTAACCCTGCCCGCCTCATCCCGCGGCTTGTCCACGAGATCCAGTTAGGAACAGATCTCGTCATATAAGCCACGCCATGTTGGATTGTTTTTTTCAGTAACATTTAATTTCCATTTTCTACAGCAATTTTTAAATCGTCTTTCACGTCGTGCAGCCTCCATTATAGTTTGAGGTACTTCGTAATAGACCAATTGATGTACATCATATTTCGATGTAAATCCTGGAATAACATTATTTTTACAAAAGGGATATCCCAAAATACTTAATTAACTAGCCAATTTCTAAAACTTAATGTGGCTCTCTGGATCCCACGGACAAGGCGCGGGACGACAGGCAGCGTTAATTAACGGCACGCCATAATACTTTGAGAAAAAAAATTTTTCTAAAACAAAATAAAGCATAAAGATTATAGGTTTAAAAAGAGATAATTATCATCCTCATAGGCTTTTTCGACATCAGTCAAATTCAGAATATTCGGGTGACAATATCGCTTATCTATTAACAAATGAGTAATTGAATGTTGCTTTATAACATCAATAATAGGTTTTTTTAAAACCGGGAATAAATGGCCTATTTTGGAAAAACCATATCCGTGGGTCCCCCATAATACCTGCTTGCGTGTATGATAAGCAACAAAATCAGACAGATGATAAGGAAGGCAATATATTCTAGCTTCATCAAGCTGATTAATAAACGATATGATTGAGTATATCTCTTTAGTAATTCCTATTACAGTATTATTACTTTTAAGCTTGAGTTGAAGGTTTTTCGTAGCGCTGTAGTAATTGAGCATACTTAAAAGGATACAAATAAATACTAAAACATATAAGAGAATACTTGGATTTTGCTTTATCATCAAAGCAACAAATAAAAGGTTAACAGGGTAAGAATACTTAATATATTGAATACCCATACCAAAACATCGCAGGAAAGACAAGAAAGTCACTAAAAATACTAATATATAGACACCTATTAAAAAAAACGTCAGAAAATGCTCTAAAGGATTCATTGAATTGAAATTCCAGATCCCTATTCCCAGAAAAATAATCCAATAATTAATATGGAAAATGTGCTTACATTGCACCATAATTTCCGAAAAAGTTAATGACTTGTAATGGAAATCCTCATTTTTTTTATCCTTAGAATAAATTCTCGACTGATAAATACTATGAGCGCCTAAAAGAGGCCAGTTTTTATACCAAAACTTCACAATATCTAAATGAGCTTTTATTATTTTAATAAGCATATTTCTGAAAAATAGTAATCCAATGCAATAAGCCGTAATGACTGGCAATACCCAATTTAAAGTTAAATAACTTGCTGATAAAAATAATGTTATAAACCAAATCAATTGCATCGTTAATTTATGTGAAAAAATAAGTAGTAAACAAAATAGAATAGAGGCAACCAAGCCAATATTATATCCGGATATCCACAAATAATCAGAGCATAAAAATAGTATAAAAATAGGTATCGTCAAACTTCTACTTGTTAAGGATTTAAATTCAAGGAGCACCGGCCCGAAAAAAGAATATATTAACCCCACTGTAATAGCGAATTCTAAGTTTGTTAGCTTTTTTGTAATTAAAAATAATAAAACTAATGTAAAGTAATCCAATGTGTGATTTATGATCCAGTGATATTGATTAACTAATTTTTCTGGCAGAGAAGCAAGGAAAATTGAAAATAAGGGAGGATACCATTGCTCTGCAGGTTCTAACAGATAATAAGGCTCCAAAACAATTGGAAGTTTTTTAATTTTCCTAAATTTTTCAGAGCATAATAAAAAATAATAAGCATCGCAACCCTGCAATCGATAAGGATAGAGTGGAATTAATCGAGCTGCAAAAAATATAAATGATAATACTATAAAAAAAATAAAAGGATACATATCATCTAAGTAATTTACTTTTTAAGGAATTGCATTGAAGTCTCAGCCGGTATCAATTTTTTCAATGTGGGGGTTCCATATCCAGAACAAAGTTTGCAGAGACTAATTTTATCCTGTTGTGTCAATAATTTCCCTAAATTTTCTTGCTTTCTCCCCATTCCAAACTTGTTTAAATCCATCTTCAAACACATTCCCTAAAATATGCTTTCCTAAAGGGTCCCTGCAACAAGGAACAGCATCACCATTCCAGTTGAGCTGTATAGAATGCCAAATCCAGCGGCATTCATTATTTGGAATTATTTTAGGTTTTAGCACTCCATTTTGATAAGCTTCCTCGTCATAAAACCAATATTTTCTATCTTTTGGTAAATATGCATGGGCTTCCAACATATTTCTAACACAAGGATCGACGACTGTCGCTTTATCTACCCTAATTTCTTTAGCCCATTTTAAAAATTCATCAACCTGATGCTCGTTATGCCGCATTATAATAAATCCAACTTCAACCTTGACATTAGATTTCGGACATTTTTTCCGCTCCTCAATTAATTTATATAGATTCTTATGAACTTTATTTAAATCACTATTCACTCGATAACGGTGATGAGCTTCAGGATCCATTCCCCCTAATTGAAAACTAATCTGATTAATGTCTGAATAAATCACTCCTTCTGGATTAACTAAATCACCATTTGTGCAAGTTTCAACAAAAATTCCCCTTTCTCTAGCATATCGAATCATTTCATAGGAATTCTTATTAAGAAAAGGCTCGCCCATAAAGTAATACATCAGGCTAGAGGTCGTTGGCCATACTTCATCAATTAATCTCTTAAATAAATCAATATCCAAACGACCTTTTTTTTGTGCTATTTCATTTTTTCCTGTCTCGCAGACAGGACAAAGCGCGTTACAAGCATTTGTAGGTTCAATTGAGATATGAACAGGCATCATTAAAGGGCCTGTTTTTTTGAATTTTAATATAGCTGAATTATATAAAAGAGACTTCCAGCCCCTTGGTCTTTTATAAGCTAAATCTACAACTCTTTTTGTTAGATCAATCGTCTTCGATACTTTCATATTCCACCTAAAAAATTAATTCGGCCACCACATGTGTTGCTCTAACATTTTGCTTAATATGTCAGAAAGCCAATCGTCTACTTGCACTTTATTTATAAAATCGGGTAATTCTTCTTCCACTAAAACAACTTCACGTCCACTCTTTCTCCCTTTACCTTTTATTTTCAAGCAACCTTTCTTATCATCAACCCCAGATATAACGTATTCCATGCGTGGACGATTTGCCCAATTTTGAGAGAACGCTTGTTTTAATTTTGTTTCTAAATATTGATAAAGTGTTTCCATTAATAAACCTATACTTTCCTGGATATTACGGATATCCCTGCTGGCCCAATATGTATCCGCTCTATTTCAAACTTTTCTTCTTTACATGATTGGATTATTTCATACTCAGCATGGCGATCCGTATTCATCGGCGCATATTAATTATAATTAATGTGAGTTAATTCTTCTAAATTTAAATCAGGATAGTAAAATAGTCTAAAAATATGCCAACAAAAACGTTGTAAATTTATTTTCCCTGTAGAAATATTTAAAGATTTAATTTCTTCTGAAATTTCTATCTCTATGTTAAGATCTCCTAAAATCTTCCCCAGTTTTGATAAAGATTTAAGCCTTCCCATGCCTTTTTACAGGAAATGGAATATTTTTCTATACTCGTTTTTAAAAATTTATCTTTAAAACCTGCACTCGCAAACCTTTAACGCGCTATTTTGACACTACTTGAAATATCAACAACAATGAACCTAATTTTATTAAGTACATCACGAAACCATTCGAGCGCACCTAAACCAGCACCAACGCCTGCATCCAATAAGAGGAGATTACCACCGATTAACCATTTTATAGGATTTAGCTTCGCCACAACGTTTGTTTAGCCAAGCACGGGTTCTTTTTCTAGCAACTTGTGAATCATAAGTGTTTGTTTTACGCCATTTGTGTCTGAAAACTTCCGCTGTTTTTTTTGCACTTGAGAATACATTAATTGATCTCTCAAGATGTCTTCACGATACTCAAAATTAACTCCATTAATACAAATTTCCTCATTCTCACGCAAAGTCTTGATCGGTATTAAATCGTAAAACATTCACTTTTCTTGTTAATTTTTAATGCTTTCTAAGCCATAAAGCGTTCGATAAATTTCAGAATTTTTTACAAGTTCGTTGTGACTCCCTTCCGAAACTATCTTACCTTCACGTAACACGACAAGTTTATCACAAAATAAAATTGAACTGTGTCGATGAGCGATGATAATTAATGTCTTCTTTCCCATCAATGATTTCAAAGCCTCGTTAAATTCATTTTCTGTAATAGAATCTAACGCATTTGTTGCTTCATCCATGATAACAATGTCAGGGTCGTGATATAATGCGCGTGCTATTCCCACCCGCTGTCGCTGGCCGGCTGACAATTTTGCACCTTTTTCTCCAATTTGCGTATATAAGCCCTCAGGTAAATCATTTACTAAATTCTGTAATTGCGATATATTAACGCTACGGCTCACCGCCTCATGGTCAATCCCTTCCTCTGAAATTCCTAATGCAATATTATCTAATAGCGTACCATCAAGAAGATGTGTATGTTGGGGGACATATCCTACCAAATGAGATAAATCCATACGGCTATTCGTTATGTCGATATCGTCACAAAAAATAGAACCGCTTTTCACTGGCAGCAGCCCAAGGATTACGTCAACTAACGTGGTTTTCCCTGCCCCAGAAGCACCTACGATACCAACAGAAGTATTTTTTGGAACTGTTAATGAAATACTTTTTAAAGTCACTGTTTTTGATTTTGGATATTGATACGTGACATCCTTGAGCCTTAATTCCCACCTGAATTCAATGCATTGCCGAGAACAACGCTTCATCAGCAAGACATTCTGGTATTCCCCTAACTCATTAAGTGCTTCACGGACAACTAATACATTCGCATGGTATTGCCTTACATTGCCTAACGCAAGTGAGATACGCGCCATCGCAGGCAATATTCTTTGGATCGAGATAGCAATAATCCCCACTATTGGTAATATAGAGATTAAATTTCCATGAGAAAATAACAAATAAAGTAAAATGATCAGTAATATTCCAAAACCGACTAAATTTGTAAGTACCGATGGTACATTTGCAATGACATTATAAATAACCATATTTTCGGCGTTTTTTCTTCTCCAAAAAACAAATTTTTCAATGAAATAAGTTTCAACATTATTTATTTTTATATCTTTCAACCCTTGAAAGGCATCAGAGGCAATGTTATAGGATTTGCGTACATAATACTCGTTTTCATTACTAATATTTTTTATTTTCTTTTTTGTTCCTTTCATTGTTAAAAGTAAAAGAGTAGTCAAACTAGTAGCAGAAAATAAGACGATTTTAAAGTCAACCCATAAAATTAAAGATACCAGTGAAAGAGCAACAATGAAATCAGTCGCTATTGATAGCATAAAAGTAATTACATTTACGGTGTACACTACGTCAGTCAAGATATACTTTGATAAAGTAGAAGTATTAAATTCCATTGCTTTTTGATAAGGCATAAAAAGATAACTCCTAATACAAAAGCCAGATATTCTTGTATTCAAATTTTGGGAAAATTTTGACTGATAATAATTATTTATGCAGGTTATAATTGCTTTTAAAGAAAGCATAGCAAATATCACGAAGCCAATAAAAACTAAAAACGAATCATTGCTTTTAAAATGAATAAAATTGAAAATATAATTTAAAATGAAATTGTGTTGGATAATTTGCTGATCCCCTAATATCTTTATATAAGGGAAAATAGCGCCAACACCGACTAATTCTATACAGGCTGCTAACACCATTAAAAGAATCAACAAGTTTAATTTCTTTATATCATTTTTATTTAAAAATGATAAAATTACTTTAATATAATTAAACATATTTTTAGTTTAGTAGTATTTTAAATTAACTTTCTCATCAATGATTTCTACTTTTCCAATCATCTTAGCTGGTGATCCCGCCACTATCGAATAAGCAGGTACATCAGTATTTACAAAACTATTAGCACCGATAATTGAATGATCGCCTATTTTTAGGCCCATTTTTATAATCGATTGCGGGGCAATGTAACAGCAATTACCTATTGTTAGATCTCCTTTTTGATAAATGCTTTTGCCCCCCGTAACCGCCCAGGCTACACTATCGTGGGTATATATATGTACTCCCGCTGAAATGGAACAATAACAACCGATACTAAGTCGCCCGCCCGACCCATCTAAGATCACATACGGACCGATCCAACTGTTCGCTCCTATTGCCACATTTCCAAACACTAAAGCGCTATTGTAAATACTAACATTTTCTCCAAACCCCAATCTTTGGGCTCGTTCCCAACGATCAAACATAGCATCTTGAAAAGGAAGACTATGATTCCAATCGTCCAGTAAATACGTTTCTTTTTGTTTATAAGCATCATCTAATTCATCAAAAATATGACTCATTTAAATCCCCATCTTTTCTGGCGTAAACAAATGATAATTAGACTTGTGACCCTTAGACAAATACATCTGTATAAAAATTTCTAAATAAATTAGTGACCAAATTAATAATCGATGATTATGATGGTTTTGAATATGGTCATTCACCAAATGGTTCACGACTGAATAATCGAGTAATTCGAAAATTTTAGCATTTCTATCACCAAGCAACGAGCGCACAAATTCGATACTTTCTCCTTTGAACCAACTGGCATCTGGTGCGGAGAATCCTTGCTTTGGAGCATGAGCGACATTATCGGGAACATAACGGCTCATCATTTTACGTAAGATCTTTTTACCATTCACCCTTTTTTCTCGTTTAGAGAATATATCGTTTTCATTGACCCTTTCAAACGCGAAATCAGATAGCTTATATTTCACAGGCACCTGTAAAGCAAAATCAACGAAATCATTATCAAGGCAAGGAACCCGGGTTTCAAGTCCGTGCGCCATACTTAGTTTGTCTTCAACTACGAGTAATCCATGCAAAAACGTTTTGGCTTCAAAATATAAAGAATGATTAATATAGTCTTCAGTCTTTATTGGGGTATTCTTAATTCGAAAAACATTAGCAAATATATCTCGGGTCCAAATAGATTTTACTTCTTCAGCAATAGGAGCAAGAACTTTAAAAAGGTTTTTTTTACTCATTAATCGTTGCCAATATTGATAATATTTATCAATATAATCTTCAAAACTTTCGCTGTTCTGTCCGCACAAATAGCGCCATGGGTATCCTGCGTAAAGTTCATCTCCGCCAGTTCCAGCTAATACAACTTTACTGAATTTACTGGCTAATTTAGCCGCATAAAAATTCGGATAACTTTGTCCGATCCGTGGTTCCTCCAAATGCCACACCAAACCCTGCATGCAACGTTCCATATCTCCCGGTTTTAATACCATTTCATAATGCTCAGTGCCAGCAAGATAAGAAAGATGTTCGGCTGCTTAACACTCATCAAACCCTAATTCCAAACCAGAAGCGGAACTCAAATCGAACCCCACCGTGAAAGTACGCATGTGCGGCAATTGCTTTGCTGCAATCATTGTAATCGATCCCGAATCCACACCCCCACTTAAATAACTATTTACAGGAACATCGCTGACAAGCTGGCGATTAACCGCTTGCTGAAACAAATCATTAATTTTTTCTAATAGCATTTTTGTAGAAAACGCTGAATCATTTATAAAATTAAAATCCCAATATTGATGGAACGATGAATTTTCTCTTTTTACCATCATAAAATGACCGGCAGGCATAATACGGAGATCTTTTAAAAGGGTTCGGTCCGTAGAAATTTTGGAAAGTTAAATATTCCAGCAAAGCCTCTTTATTAATCTCAGTTCCATAAAGGCCGGAAGAAATAATCGCTTTTATTTCAGAAGAAAAAACAAAGCAATCATTTGTTTGATAATAATATAATGGTTTAATTCCATAACGATCTCTGGCTAAAAATAATGCTTTTTCTTTGCGATCCCAAACGGCAAAAGCAAACATGCCATTAAAGTTTTCTAAACACTTTTCTCCCCATTGTACATAAGCGTTTAAAACCACTTCCGTGTCGGTGTTGGAAAAAAAGGAATAGCCTAAATTTACTAACTCTTTACGCAGTATTTTGAAATTATAAACTTCACCATTATAAGTAATAAGATAACGACCATCCTTCGTTTGCATCGGTTGATGACCGGCGGGACTTAAATCTATAATCGCCAGTCTCCTATGCCCCAATCCGATATATTTGTCAGTAAACTGTCCCTGGCCATCGGGTCCGCAATGAGCAATAGAATCCATCATCGCTTTAATTTGATCGAAAGCAACTGGCTTACTGTTTAAATTGAAAATCCCTGCAATACCGCACACAATTAAATACTTCTTAAAGTTTCAATGACGTAACCGTAATCATCTTTAGTCATACGATTATGAAGAGGAATCGCCATCGTGTTGTGAGCACAATCACGCGCACCAGGGAAGTCATCTGAATAAATTCCATATTTCTCTCGATAGAAACTTAACAGATGAACAGCATGAGTGCCCGGCCGCGTGGCAATACCAGCTTCTTTGAATATCCATCAATTTCCCCATTATTTTTACCTAATACAAGCGATCTCAATTAGTCCATTCTCATCATTCACACCGTAACAACGTCCCTCCCGTGGACAAAGCAAACGATCGTCCAATCGTTCTCCCGCATGGCTTACCCATCCCACCTGCCGTGCTGGATTACCCACCACTAACGCATGAGGCCTGACATCTTTGGTCACCACAGCGCCTGCACCAATAAACGAATAAGCGCCGAGACGCACCCCACAAACAATTGTTGCGTTTGCTCCAATCGTAACACCCCGTTCAACATAAGTTTTTTTAAATCCATTTTTCCTTTCAATTACGGCGCGTGGGTTATTTATATTGGTAAAAACACAGGAAGGTCCACAAAAAACACCATCTTCCAAAGTCACTCCCTTATAAAGGCTGACATTATTTTGAATTTTACAATAATTACCTATTTTAACGTCCGGACCAATCATTACATTTTGCCCGATAATACAATTTTCTCCAATCTTGCATTTCTCTAAAATATGTGAAAAATGCCACACCTTCGTGTTTTTCCCCAACGCAACGTGCTTATCGACAATCGCTGTTTCGTGAACAAAAAAGTCATTGGCTCGAGTCAACGATTCTAAATTTAACGACTTTGTCGCCTGGTTTAAAACTTCTAACACACGCAAACCTTCTTTGGCATCGGTGATTGGTTGCTCACACGTTTTTATACAGTCTATAAAATGCTGACATTCCCTTGTTAGTGGCTCTTCCTCCGTTAAAGGCCAGTAAGTGGCATCGGCTTTATCCGGAAAAGGCATTCCATCACGCCAATGAATTTGATGTGAATAAAAAGCCAACTTTTGTATCCACGGTTTGGCATCGTCAAAAACAGCCATTCCCTTCGATCCCACCACAACCAGCTTCTGTTCTTTATGGGGATGTAACCAAGAAACAAAAATATGCGCTTGTATTCCGCTTGGAAATTCAAGGTGCGTCGTTGTCACATCCGCGATGGATTTATGCAAAAAATACCCGCCAATTGCTTTTACGACACTCGGTTTTTCGTTTATTAAGCTTAAAATCATGGAAATATCGTGTGGTGCAAAACTCCATAAAATATCTTCTTCTCGTCGTATTTTCCCTAAGTTTAAGCGATTAGAATAAAGGTATTGCAACCTCCCCAGCCTCCCTTCATGCACCAATGATTTTAACGCTGTAAAAGCAGGGTGATATTGCAGCAAATGACCAACCATTAAAATACGATGACGCGCTAATGCGAGTTGACCTACTTTTTTTGCATCGTCCACTTGTAATGCTAAAGGTTTCTCAACAAATACATCTTTGTTGGCTTCTAAAGCCTGCCAAGCAAGTTTTGCATGGTCTTTTGCCGGTGTAGCGATTGCTACAGCGTGATACGAGGGATTAACTAACACTCCTTTCCATGAAAGAACAGGGACATTATATTCTTCAGCACGCTTAATACCGACTTCTTGATTAACTTCACAGATACCGGCCAAAACACCCAATTTTGCGAAATTGCGAATTAAATTCTTTCCCCAATACCCTACTCCCACAACAACAATCTTTGGCCGATCTTGCATTTTTTACTCCAGTTTTGGATTAAGCACGCTACCGCCCTACGGATATTTTCCCGCATTAGCCAATTTACACACGCAACTATGTCAACAATATACTCGGTACCAACACCCGATGGGATCCTACCACTTGTTGAATATCTTTAACCATTTGCTGTGACACTTCAAAAACAGTAACAAGAAAAACTGCTTCTAAGGGTAATCTCTCGCGGGAATGCCAAACCACATGCTTCAAATAAGCATCGCCCTCGTAGTGAGGATCATAAATTCCCAATACCTTCGTTTCAGCGCGAGCCGCTCGTAAAAGCGCGACTTCAGCCAAATCAGAAATACCGCACAGCACAACTTCTTTTTGATGATTAAGGCGGCATTGATTGAATAATTGAAGACATGCTTGACCGGCTTTGCGATAAAAATAAAAAGATCGGGAAAGGTATTGCGCAGTAAGACGCGTTTTCTCTGAAAAACCTTTTGGCGTTAAATAATATAAATAACGATTGGCTGGAATTTGTTCGATTTTTATTAATCCTTTATTGATACAATGTCTTAAATACGCATTCGTCAAACCTAATGCAAGACCTAATTTTTTAGACAAAGTCCGTTGCGTAATATTGCTTTGCTGTTCAATCGATTGAAGAATCGGTAGCGTAATTTCCATATCCTTATCATGAGCGTTCATAGCATGAACACTATATCTTGACTTACCAAGATTATCAACCTCCTGTCACAGAAGCCAATGGCACTTCAACACGGGTTACTTTACCAAGCATGTTCAATAACAAGGTGACTCGTTTAGCGCCCGAGTGCATTTCAAAAATACCCTCATAACCCGCCATAATGCCATCGATTATTTGAACACGTTGCCCTTTTTGGAAAAGAGAAACTTTAGGGGGTGCGCCCGCAGAAGTTTCGTTGTTTTTTAAAAATTGAACGAAATCTGGAGCTACTTTTGCAGGAATGCCGGCAAAACGAACCAATGCAGAAACACCGCGCGTTGAACGTATAGGCCCCCAATTATCCTTATCGATACTTAACAAAATAAAAAGATAACGAGGAAATAAAGGCTCTGTAACCAGCTGGTAACACTCGGATCGCCGTCTATTAACTTGGATAAATGGCAAATAAATTCTATAACCTTGACGCTCTAAATTTTCCTTGGCTATTCTTTCTTGGCGAGGTTTCGTATAAATAAGATACCAATCGCTATCCGTTGACACTCTTACAGCTCACAGTGCTTAATAATTCGTCACAAACGTTTCTTACTGTCTCTTTTGCCAAATAGGGATGAAAAGGTAAGCTCAATACTTGCTCACTGGCTGTTTGCGCTTGCGGGTAATTGTCATAGGTTTGCGAATAAGCTTGGATCGCAGGCTGTTCATGCAACGACTTCGGATAATGAATGGCTGTTGGAATGCCAGCTTCCGTCAAAGCAGCTTGAACGCTCTCTCTTTGTTCAACACGGAGGGTGTATTGGGCAAATGCACTCACGTTATTTGGAGCAATATAAGGGATAACAAAATCTGCCCCTAAAATTTCAGAATACCACTCAGCCACCCGCTGTCGCTGCTCTAACTCATCAGCAAATAATTCCAGTTTTGCTAACAAAATAGCCGCCTGCAAGGTATTGAACCGCGCGTTCAAGCCGACCCGAACATGATGATAGCGTTTCTCTTGGCCGTGGTTACGAATCAAATGCATCCTTTGCGCCAGTTCGTCATCGTTCGTAAAACAAGCCCCCCCGTCTCCATAGCAACCTAACGGCTTAGAAGGAAAAAAGCTCGTACAGCCGATGCTAGTAAAACCACAAGACTGGCGGCCATGATGGGTCGCACCTAAGCTCTGAGCTCCATCTTCAATCACAGGCAAACCATGGCGTTCAGCAATGGCATTAATCGCCACTAAATCGGCACACTGACCATACAAACTCACTGGCACAATCGCCTTTGTTCGATCAGTAATCGCCGCTTCGATACGTGAAGCGTCTATATTGTAGGTTTCAGGGTCGATATCAACGAAAACGGGTGTAGCGCCCAAAAAAACAATCGTTTCAGCCGGCGCAAAAAAACTAAAGGAAGAGGTGATAACCTCATCCCCCGGCCCTACGCCTAAGGCCATCAAGGCAATCAATAAAGCCATCGTCCCACTAGAAACCGTGATACAGTGACGAACCCCCACCCACTCAGCCAACCGGGTCTCCAACTCTTTCACTTCCGGGCCCATAATGAATTGACCGTGGTCCAGCACCGCTTGCATTCTTCTATCAACCGCTTGTTTTATCTTCAGGTATTGCTCGTTTAAGTCGATAAATTTCATTACGCGGTTCCTTATAGCCTATAAAGAAGGAGAATACTATCTAAAAACCCCCACAACTTCAATTGGATGATTTCCATAAACGTCTCGTGTATTATTTTTCACTATGAAACTATCGCCCCTAACTGCATTATCGCCGCTCGACGGTCGCTATCAAAACAAGGTAGAGGCATTGCGGCCCATTCTCAGCGAATATGGCCTAATTCGCTATCGGGTGATAGTCGAGATCAAATGGCTACTTTTTTTATCACAAGAAAAAGCGCTAACCGAAATTCTTTCTTTAAATGACTCGGATATTAAAAAGTTAGAAGAGATTATTGATCACTTTGATTTACAAGCCGCCAAGGCAGTCAAAACAATTGAAGCAACCACCAACCACGATGTTAAAGCCGTCGAATATTATTTACAACGCCAATTGGAAAAAGAAAAAAACCTCGCGCCTCTCATCGGTTTTATTCATTTCGGATGTACTTCTGAAGATATTAATAATCTTTCCTATTCACTTATGATTAACGAAGCCCGTGAAATCGCGCTTATTCCCATCGTAAAAAATATTGGAATGCGATTACAAACGTTAGCGGAAAAATATGCTGAACTTCCTTTATTAAGTCGCACTCACGGTCAACCGGCAACGCCGACCACCTTAGGGAAAGAATTAGCAAATATTGTTGCGCGTATTCATGCTCTATATCATAGTCTCGCCCACCTTGAATTATTAGGCAAAATGAACGGTGCCGTCGGCAATTTTAACGCGCACCAAGCAGCGTATCCAACTTTTGATTGGCCGACATTCAGCAAACGTTTTATTCAATCGCTCGGCCTAGAAGCCAACGAATACACAACGCAAATCGAACCTCATGATCGACTTAGTGAATTTTTACAATCGCTGGTCCGTTTAAATACGATCCTTATTGATTGCTGCCGGGACATTTGGAGTTATATTAGTCTGGGTTATTTTTTTCAAAAAGCGAAAAAAAATGAAGTAGGTTCTTCTACCATGCCGCACAAAGTAAACCCGATCGATTTCGAAAATGCGGAAGGGAGTTTAGGTCTTGCTAACGCCTTAGCGAACCACCTCATCAACAAACTACCCATTTCTCGATGGCAACGCGATTTAACCGATTCCACCGTAATGCGAAACTTAGGTTGTATATTCGGTTATGCGCTTATCGCTTATGAGTCACTTCTCAAAGGGTTAGATAAAATAAGTGCGAACGAACAGCGCATTCGGGAGGATCTCGAAGCACATTGGGAAGTGCTGGCAGAAGCTTTACAAACAGTAATGCGTCGATACGGCATCCTTGGAGCTTATGAACAATTGAAAGAGCTGACTCGGGATAAAACGATTGATAAAAATCGGTTAACCAAGTTTATCGAACAATTATCGCTTCCTAGCGAAGCTAAAAATCATTTAAAATCACTGACCCCTGGCAATTACACTGGTTTCGCCGCAGAATTAGCAAAAAAAATTAGTAACTTTAAATGGGATTAATAACGAAGATAAAGAAAAAAACTTAATATGCTAGACATTACCTTCAAAATCGACAAAAACAACAAACCGTATCTTGAAACCGGCATCACTGGTAAAGCCTTATTAACTATCCCTCAGTTAAATAAAGGAACGGCGTTCACCGAAGAAGAACGTGACACTTTTGGATTAAGAGGGAAACTACCAAACAGAGTCGAAACGCTAGACGATCAAGTGGCTCGCGCCTACTTACAATATAAATCATTTCATATGCAGCTTAATCGCAATTTCTATCTCAATTATCTTTTAGATACCAATCAGGTCTTGTTTCATCGGTTAATGAAAGATCACCTCCAAGAAATGCTTCCCACCATTTACACACCTATTGTCGGCAACGCTGTTCGCGCTTTTAATGAAAGATTCATGCATCCTCGCGGTCTTTATATTTCTTACGAAGACCGAAACCAAATTAAAAAAATTCTTAATAACCGTTCTCACCCCATCATCGACCTTATCGTCGTCAGCGATGGTAAAGGCGTACTAGGGATTGGTGTGATCAAGGGGTCGGCGCGATGGCGATTCCTGTGGCGAAACCCATGGTTTATACCGCCATCGGTGGCATTAACCCCATTCGGACTTTGCCCATCTTGCTAGATGCAGGCACTAATAATGAAGAATTATTAAATGACCCTCTTTACTTAGGCTGGCGTCATCCACGTTTATCCGGCAATGAATATGCGGAATTTATCGAAAAATTCATTGAAGCCATCCAAGCTACGTTTCCGCAGGTTTTTTTACATTGGGAAGACTTTGGACGCACGAACGCTTATCATAATTTAATTAAGTACCGCGAAATCATTTGCAGTTTTAACGATGATATTCAGGGCACCGGCTGTGTGGCTCTCGCAGCTATCTTGGCCGCATAAAAATCACCCGCTCAACCCTGGCAGAACAACGTATCGCCGTTTTTGGTGCTGGCACAGCAGGCATGGGAATAACCGATACGCTATTTCGCACCTTATCTCAAAACGGTTTATCAGAAAAAGAAGCCAGAAACCCATTTTGGTTAATCGATCGAAACGGCTTATTAACGGAGTATAGCGAAGAAATAACTCCTGCTCAGCAAGCCGTACCTTCGTAAAAAAGAAGAAATAGCTTCTTAGAAAATCAAAAACCCACAACAAATTTCCTTGCTTGAAGTCATCGAAAATATAAGACCCACTAAAAATATAAGACCCACTATTTTAATTGGTGCTTCCGCTCAAAGCCATGCCTTTCATCAAACCATTATAAAAGCGATGGCAAAACACGTTGAAAAACCTATTATTTTCCCTTTATCCAACCCTACCGATCACAGCGAGGCCGAACCGGCTGACTTGCATCGATGGAGCCATGGTAAAGCTTTAATTGCCACTGGTAGCCCTTTTGAGGATATTATTTTCGACAATCAAATATTTCCTGTGAATCAATGCAATAACTATTTATCTTTTCCCGGCATCGGTCTTGGCGCTATCGCGGTTAAAGCCAATCGCGTTAGTGACAATATGCTGTCGAGCGCTAGTCAAGCCCTCAGTCGATACGCAAACGAATCCACACACCGCTTATTGCCCAGCATCGCTCAAGCCCAAGAAAAGCCTCCCGCCAAGTAGCCATTGCTGTTGTAAAAACCGCTATTGAAGAAGGCCTCGCTAAACTTCCTCTCGATCAAGTAGAAACACTGGTCGATCAACAAACCTGGGAGCCTCATTATTTACCTTACCGAAAAAGATAATAAAACCACATTCGTGAAATGGATCAGCATTTATAATGATATACCCACATTAAAAATCGCCAATCCTCTCATTTAAAATGTCTAAATAACCTTGGTAGGTACAAATTTTATGGCGTTCTTTGTCCGTAATTTCTTTAGCAATACCAAGTACTTCTAAATGCCTAATCGATTTCGTCGCTGTAGAAATAGTAATGTTGCAATGCTCTACGATTTTTCTAATATCGGTGATGAATATTTTTCTAAATAATGATGAACTAAGAGTGGAGATGCAGCTGGTCGGCCTAAGTTTTCTATTTTCTGCCGATCTTCTGGGAAAAGCTGGATAATATTTTTTGTAGTCTCAATCAGGCCTTTTAAAAAAATCGAATCCAGGGTTCCCACTCACCGATTTCTCTGACTCGCTGTAAATAATCATAGTATTGCTGGCGCTATGTTTTAAAGTACTGGCTTAAATAAAGAAGTGCTTTATTTAGTAACTCTTCTAGACATAAAATAAAAGTAATCAGAAATTTTATTCTTAATCAATCTGTTAACTTCATTGATAGATTTAGGCATAAAGATATCCTCTCAATTAAAATGTTAATAACATAAAAATCGATTTTCCTTACTCCGCCCAGATTTACTTCGCTTAAGTTATTCCTTTAAACAACGTTCTGGAAATAATTTGTTTAAAATGCTCATGCAATCGAGACCACTGATCTTTAGGAAGCTCAAATCCCGTGATTTCTAGCGCCAGAAACTGCGTGGCCACGGCAACATCAGACATTGAAAACTCATGGCCTGCTAACCATAAATTTTCTGAAAGGCTATTTTGCAAATAATCTAAAACAGCTGGTAATTCTTGGGTCGTTCCCGAAATTATCCATTTTTCATCGACCCCTTGGTTAAGTACTTTTGGTTTTATCACACGTTCTAAAAATATTTTTCGATAGGTAATGTTTGTTAAAACGGTATGTATCTGAATATTGCTCAAATCAGTGCGCTTTTGCATACGCTTCAGGCGTTCTGGGGTACAATTAGATTGTGCCTTGAAAACTTAGGATCCAAATAAGCGGCAATCACCGCTGAATCTACAAAAGAATAATCAGCAATTTGTAAAGCAGGTATTTTTCCCAAAGGACCTAACTGGTTAAATTCAAGCGGGACTTTTTGCCCAATCGCTAGTAATACCTTCGGTAATATTTCTTTCTGCTCGTAAGCGATTCCCTTTTCTGCTAACGCGACCATCACTTTTCTGACATAAGGCGAAATGGATGCACCCCATAAAATAATAAGATTTTTCTTGTTTTGAGTTTCTTTTAACATGGCCTTTTCTCCTATGCCTATCTACTATATCTACTAATAGATAGTTTCTTGGTTTAAAAAAATTTTACGCCTTTCTGAGGCACGCTAGAATCACATCCTTAACCTGCACCAATCTTTTCTCATCCTGATTAGGCTTAAAACATTATTAATTTAATCTAGCCACGCTCACAAAATACGATGAAATTTTAGGGGAGAGGGGTTATGACTTTACATGACTCATCTTCTTCAAGTTCATCAGAAAAAACTTGGGTCATGTAAAG
>NZ_CAJRAM010000033.1 GCF_907164965.1 Coxiella endosymbiont of Ornithodoros maritimus | reverse complement strand
CTCACCAGTTGGCTATTTCCCTCTTGATCAACAGAAGCTAATGGCTGACCTTTTTCTATAGGCACAGGAGTGATTAATCTCTGCTGCTTTCACGACAATTGGCTGTATTCTTTCTTTTACCCGTTCTGACCATCGCCACAGCACTAACAAAGCACCGATTAAAAAAACGAAGGTAGAGACGATACGAAATCCAATGACTCCATAGCGCGAGAGACATACCATAAAGTACTTGTTGCAATACGGCCAGCAGAACAAATCCCGGCGTTCCCCATATCAATGCCTGAAAATAATGTTTGACGTATATAACCAATTCCTGCAATTGACCGAAGGCTAATAAAATCCGATCAGCTACTAAAAATAAAATAATTAACGGAATTGAAAGAATGAGCGTTAGTATACAGCCATTGCTAAAGAATGGGTGCCTACCTGATCATACTTTTTTGCGCCATAGGCCTGCGCAACGACAACGCTCATGGAAAATAAAAGGGAAATAAAGATAACAATGATCGTCACTTATGTTGATGTCACCAACATACTGACGTAAGATGGAATGTCGCAATCATACAAGCATAAGCATGCCGATAAAGCAACTCAACGTTTGAATCAAACGCGACCCAGCCATCAGTAAGGCGAGGTTAACGACATTTTTAATTATTTGTGGACTCTATAGGTATTCATTCTCTCTCATTAATCTAATGCTCTCGAGTTTCACTAAATTGAATTTCCGGCCATTTCTCCATTGTAATTTCTAAATTCACTCGCGAAGGCGCTAAATAAGTAAGATGTCCGCCACCATCGTAAGCCAAATTACGCGATTGTTCCTGATTAAATCTTTCTAAAACAGCTTTATCATCACAAATAACCCAACGCGCCGCTACCACATTCACAGGTTCATAAACGCATTTCACGTTATATTCATTCTCTAAACGATAAGCAACAACACTAAATTGCAATAAGCCCACCGCTCCCAAAATTAATTCATTGCTATCAAGCGGTCGAAAAAGTTGAGTAGCGCCCTCTTCCGATAGTTGAGTCAACCCCTTCAATAATGCTTTTTGTTTTAAAGGGGCTTTAAGACGGACTAAACGAAACAACTCGGAGGCGAAATTGGGAATACCTGTAAATTTAAATCGTTCGCCTTGCGTAAAGGTATCACCAATTTGAATCATTCCATGATTATGAAGCCCAATAATGTCACCTGGCCATGCTTCCTCTGCATTTTCGCGTTTGCCCGCCATAAAAGTTAATGCGTTATTAATTTGAATTTCTTTTTTTAAACGGACATGATAAGCCTTCATGCCCTTTTGATATTGTCCTGACGCAATACGTAAAAAAGCAATGCGATCGCGATGAGCAGGGTCCATATTCGCTTGAATTTTGAAAACGAAACCGCTGAATTTTTTCTCTTCTGGTTTAACCAAGCGCGAATTCGTTTCTCGGCCTTGTGGCGGCGGCGCTTCTTTAACAAAAGCATCTAATAACTCACCCACACCAAAATTATTGATAGCCGAACCAAAAAATACGGTCGTCAATTCCCCTTTCAAATAACGCTCTCGCTCAAAAGGATGACTCGCTCCTTTAATAAGTTCAATTTCGTTACGCAATTCCGAAGCCAAATCACCTAACTTTTTATCTAATTCAGGATTATTAAGTCCTTCTATCCGTTCGCTCTCACCCACGCGTTCATGTTTTCCCGGCTGATAAAGATAAATGGCATCCTCTATTAAGTGATAAACCCCTTTAAAATATTTCCCCATACCAATCGGCCAGGTCATCAGGGCGCAATGAACACGAAGAATAGATTCAATTTCATCTAACAATTCAATCGAAGGGCGCGCGTCCCGATCCATTTTATTAATGAAAGTCATTATCGGCGTATGGCGCAGTCGGCAGACTTCCATCAATTTAATTGTGCGCGGTTCAACACCTTTTGCCGCATCAATCACCATTAACACAGAATCTACGGCTGTCAATGTACGATACGTATCTTCAGTAAAATCCGCGTGACCAGGGGTGTCTAATAAATTAATTAAATAATCTTTGTAGGGGAATTGCATCACCGAAGTCGTAATGGAAATACCCCGCTGTTTTTCGAACTCCATCCAATCAGAAGTGGCATGACGAGCCGCCTTGCGGCTTTTAATCGTTCCGGCAAGCTGAATAGCACCGCCAAAAAGCAGCAATCTTTCTGTTAAAGTGGTTTTACCGGCATCGGGGTGCGAAATAATTGCAAATGTCCGACGCATTACCGTTTGTTTCTCTACTGACATCTAACACCTCGAAAACGGACGAGAATAACACAACCTACAGCAAATAACACGGTCGGCATTAACGCTGCAAAAATAGGCGGAATCTGATAAAGCATCGCAAATGGCCCAAAAAACTGGTTTAGCATATAAAAAACGAATCCAACAACAATCCCTGTTAAAATTCGCGAGCCCATACTGGCTTGATGCAGCGAGCCAAAAATAAAAGGCACTCCCAAACAAATCATCACCACCGTTGTCAACGGCTGGATAAAGCGTTGCCAAAACGCAAACACATAGCGGCTCGTTTGTAATCCCGCTTGCTGACGATAACGAATGGTATGATAAAGACCCACAATGGATTGTCGATCGACCATCTTCCGCTCCTGTTGTAAGTGATCAGGATTAAAGACAATGGTTAAAGGGAATTTAGCCATTTTCTTTTCTGTTGTTCGATTACGAGAAAACTGCGTTTGTTTAACATTATATAAAATCCAGTGTCCTTTCACGTATTCTCCTTTGGGCGCGTAAATAGCGGATAATAATTGGTGTTTATCGTTAATAAAAAATTGGCTCACCCCGCTGATTTTATTTTTAGCATCGACAGATCCAATGTGAATAAACGACTGAGCACCACGCAGCCAAACTTCTCCTAAGGCCTTATAACCGACTGCTTTGGAAAGCGCGGTCAGTTTCGTTTCTTCACCGCTCGCTTCTAACTGGGGCGCAATAACTTCCCCAACAAAAGTCATCACCACCATCATCAGTAACGCTGCTTTTACAACGGCCCACGTTATCCCGGCAATAGAAACGCCGGCCGTGCGCATAATCATTAATTCACTACTCGAAGCTAAACGGCCTAAACCGATTAAACAACCTAAAAATCCCGTCATTGGAAATAATTGATAGAGATCCGAAGGTAATTGAGTAAGCACATACAAGAACGCTTGCCCCAAGCCATAATGGACTGATCCAATTTGGGAGAGTTGTCCGATAAATTCCATAAACATCTCAACGCCCAAAAGCACCAACATAACAAGAGCCGTCGCCGTGATGATAGCGTTACAAATATAGCGATTTAAGAGCGACACGCTATTCTCCTGCTAGCCCGAAATTGACACCACCAGCGCGATTGGAAAAACAACAAACCAACGGCTAGCAACAAAAGCAAACCAAGAATCCACCATAATCCAATGTATTGACTAATAATGCCATCTTCAATCCATGTTCGGCCCAAGAACATGAAATTGGCATAAACAATATAAATTAAAACTGCCGGCAGCATCTGTGCGAATTTTCCCTTTCGAGGGTTGGACTCACTCAATGGAACGATCAATAAAGCAAATAACCACACCGACAAAGGTATTGCAATTCGCCATTGTAATTCCGCCGCTGCTTTCAAGTCTTTATTATGCAAATACCAAAGCTTAGAAGTAGGCATCGCATCCACACGCCAGGCGATATCCATTTCTGGTGAAGTTAGACGAATACCGTATTCCACAAATTTCATCACGTCGTATTTTAATGCCCCCGGAATACCCACATAACGAAAGCCATTTTTAAATAAAATAAAATGCTCCCCCTTAGCCGTGCTATATTCCCACGCTTGGTTGGCTGAAACTAAATCCCAACGTTGTTTGCTGCCGGCAGTTTCACTTTGCGCCAAAAAAACATTTAACATTTTTTGATGATGGTCATTAACATCACCTGCATAAAAAACTTGACCATTACTACTCAGTGGTTGAAACCGGTCTGGCACGATTTTTTCTAAAGAAGCCCTAGCCACCGCATCTTTTAAAATTTTCACTCGATACCACTGCATTTTAGGTTCAGCGGATAACATCAGCCAAGCCACGATAACGCCAATAAAAGTCGCTAATACAATGAGCATTCCAACGATTTTGGCGCGGCTCACACCACACGCGGTTAATATAACCATTTCATGATCCACCGCCATACGCCCAAGCGCGAGCAGACCCCCCAAAAATAAACCCAGCGGTAACAAATAACCTAACAACAAAGGCACCTGCAGGGACATGATTTCCATTACCACCTTCACCGTGATCTTACCTGCCGCTGCATCATTGAGATAATGGACGAATTGATTCGTCATGAAGATAATTAATAGAATCAAGGTAGTTGCTAACAACGTGCCTAAAATCTCTTTACACAAGTATCGAAAGACAATCACTGACAAACAATGCCTTTTATGTTAAAAACTGGGATATTATTTTACCTCTCGTCATTGGTATCTAAGCTCATTGTTCCTGCGAAAGCGGTAATGACGAGAGATAGTTACAAATTGGGGTCATTTTAGCAGAGCGCATGACAACATGGAAAAAACTTACAATCCAAAAGCCATTGAAAAAAAATGGGCTGATTACTGGGAAAAACGTCAACTGAGCAAGCCCACCGCTCAAGGAAGCCCATACTGCATTATGCTGCCACCGCCTAACGTTACTGGCACGCTCCACATGGGCCACGGCTTCCAGCAAACTCTGATGGACACTCTCATTCGCTATCATCGAATGAAAGGCGAACGGACACTATGGCAAGGAGGAACGGATCATGCTGGGATCGCCACGCAAATGGTCGTTGAACAACAACTCGCCCAAGAAGACTTAACACGAGAAGATTTAGGGCGGCAAGCTTTTATTAAGAGGGTCTGGGAATGGCGCGAACATTCAGGCAGTAAAATTACCCATCAAATGCGCCGTCTAGGCGTCTCCATCGATTGGTCCCGAAAACGTTTTAGCATGGACAAAGGACTCTCCCGGGCCACGACTGAAGCTTTCATCCGCCTCCATCACGAAGGATTAATTTACCGAGGTAAGCGCCTCGTCAATTGGGACCCGAAACTCAATACCGCCATTTCTGATCTCGAAGTCGTTACTGAAGAAGTGGAAGGACACTTGTGGCATATTCGTTACCCCTTGGCTGAGGATTCTGGACATTTAATCATTGCCACCACTCGCCCAGAAACTTTATTAGGCGATGTTGCCATCGCAGTACACCCAGAAGACGAACGCTATCAGCGTTTCATTGGTAAAAAGGTTTGTCTCCCACTCACCGATCGTAGTATTCCCATCATTGCTGATGAAGCGGTCGATAAAGAATTTGGAACGGGCAGCCTTAAAATCACCCCTGGTCATGATTTTAATGATTACGAAATCGGTCAACGCCACCAACTGCCTTTAATTAATATACTCACCTCAGAAGGCTATTTAAACGAGAACGTCCCCGAACCTTACCGCGGATTAGAACGCTTTCAAGCCCGAAAAAAAATTATCGCCGACCTTCAACGGGAAAATTTGTTAGAAAAGAGAGAACCCTATCGCGTTCCCGTTCCTCACGGGGAACGATCCGGCGTCATCATTGAACCATTATTAACAGATCAGTGGTTTATAAAAATGGAAGCCTTAGCAAAGCCGGCGATGGAAGCAGTGGAAAACGGCGAATTAAAATTTATTCCCAAAAATTGGAAAAAAACTTATTTGCAATGGTTAAGCAATATTCAGGATTGGTGTATCAGTCGCCAATTATGGTGGGGACATCGCCTTCCTATTTGGCACGATGAAGAAAAAAATAGTTATGTCGGTCGCTCTCGAGAAGAAATCTTAAAAAAATACCATTTATCTCCTGACGTAAAATTACAACAAGAAACGGATGTTCTTGACACTTGGTTCTCTGCCAGTCTTTGGCCTTTTGCAACATTGGGCTGGCCAGAAAAAACCGAAAGCTTTAAAGCTTTCTATCCCACTCAAGTCTTAGTCACTGGCTTTGACATAATTTTCTTTTGGGTCGGGCGAATGGTGATGATGGGGCTAAAATTCACTCATAAAATTCCTTTTCATTCCGTTTATATCCACGGCCTTATTCGAGACAGCCAAGGCCGAAAGATGTCAAAATCGAAAGGCAACGTTATCGATCCCATCGACATTATCGATGGAATTTCACTTGATGCTTTAATTGAGAAGCGGACCCACGCTTTACTACAGCCCAAAATGGCCAAAACTATCGAAAAAATGACGCGCAAAGAATTCCCCAACGGAATTGCGAGCTTTGGCACCGATGCATTGCGTTTTACTTTTTGCGCGCTAGCCAGTCGGGGTCGCGATATTAATTTTGATATGGGACGAATTGATGGCTATCGTAATTTTTGCAATAAAATTTGGAATGCTGCTCGTTTTGTCACTATGAATACTCAAGAAAAAGATTTAAATCCTGAAAAACCGTTAAGCTACTCCGCGGCCGACGAATGGATTCGGACCCGCTTACAACAAACTATTAAAAATGCGGAAGAAGCAGTTAGCCAATATCGTTTCGACTTACTCGCGCAAACGTTATATGAATTTACGTGGAATGAATATTGCAATTGGTACGTGGAATTTGCTAAGTGTATCCTCTACGATGAGCAAGCAAAACCCGCTGAACTTCGGGGTACCCGGGTGGCTCTACTCGAAGTGTTAGAAATTCTCCTGCGTCTGCTGCATCCTATCATGCCCTTTATTACCGAAGAAATCTGGCAAACTGTCGCGCCCCTTGCAGGAAGGGAAGGGAAAAACATTATGGTGGAGAGTTGGCCTCAATTCAATACCCACGAAATGAATTATGATGCTAAAGTTGAAATTGAATGGGTTAAAAATGTCATTACTACTATTCGTACTTTACGCGCGGAAATAGGCATCTCACCGGCCAAACGAATTCCTGTTATTTTTGGAAAAGGCGATGAAAAAGATAAAAAGCAAATAGCCAAAATGGAATTCTACATAAAAACATTAGGTAAAGTGAGTCAATTGCGCTTTGCAAAACCTGATGACTCTTTTTCTGTTACAGCAACCGGTATTGTTGAGCGTCTTGAAATTCACATTCCCTTGGCAGGGTTAATCGATAAACAAACTGAAATTGCTCGGCTCAAAAAGGAAATTTCCAAACTACAAAAAGAAAAAGAAAAATCGCTAAAGAAATTAGATAATCCTAATTATCTCGAAAGAGCACCCCAAGAAATCATAGAAAAAGAGTGGCTTTCTTTGGAAAAAACGCAAAACGCTTTGAAGAAATTGCAGTCGCAATATGCGAGTATTGAAAGCCTGTAAGGAACTCATAAAATACGAGGAGACAGTCATTTCAATATTTCTTGAAAAACTTCCGCCACTAAGGTAAGCTCACGAAAATGAATGAGTTTACAACTCACGTTAACCGCTAAAGCAAAAGTAACATTTCGTTCCATGACATGCGCCACTAAAACGCCGTAACCAAAACTATTCCCTGCGCTCCAGATGATGCCCCCCAGCGTTGTAAGCGCGTTTTATAAATCCCCCGAGTCCGTAATAGTCTTGGCCTTCTCGAGAGCCCGCTTTTGGGTCCACCGGAACAACTTCGAATATTTGTTTAAAACTGCTTTTAAAACTGCTTTTTAAAACGAGCCCCTCAAGCAAAGCGCGCAACCACCGAATAAGATCCGTCGTCGTTGACAAACTGGCTTCGCCCCCGAGTCCATTGAAATTGTAAGCGCTCGTGACATCATACGCTTCTAATTCACGGTTTCCGTTGTAAGTCTGAACTGGCAGATGATTAAAAGCAACGGCATGAAGATGGGAAATGGGTAGATAACCATGCGCTAACCGAGGCAGTAACTTTTTACCAAGAACGCCGTAAGAAGAATAATAAGTGGACTTCAAGTCCATCAAATCAAACAGCTCCCGCATTTGCTGCGAAGATTTACGACCGGTTTCTGCTTCAAGAACAAAACCCGCAATAAAATAATGTAATTTGTAGCGGAATCGCTAAAGATACCTCGCACCGGTAACTCGTATCCCAGTCGATACCGAACACTTGAGCCCGTAATTAAATCCAAATACCCCTCGGCCTGCCATACCTTATTCGGCTTCGCCATAAACATTTTCTGATAGGCCATTGTTTCATCGTAAGAAGGAAGGCCAGAAGTATGGTTTAACAATTCACGGAGTGTCAGCGGTTTTAAATAAGGATAAAGAAGATCTACCAGCAACTTTAATCGTCCGCCGTCTAAACGATGTTGATGGCTTAACACACGGCCAAGGGAGCATCTAAGTCCACCACTCCTTCCTCCAGCCGTTTTAAAATAATGCCAGCCGTGAATAAGTGTGTGATTTTGCCAATGGGAAAAATAGGCTTATCAGATAAACTTTGCTTGGTTTTAATATCTGCATACCCGAAACAATAATGATGAATACGGTTTCCCGATTTACAAACGCTTAAAATTGCTCCGGGTAAGTTATGTTTAACGACGTTAATAGACTGCATTAAGGAGCACTATATCGGATTCTAAAGAAAATCCAAGGCAGATTACTCTCTCCCTGTAATTCTAATTTTGAATCGGCCGAGGTAGGAATAAGCAATAGGAACGACAATTAATGAAAAGAAGGTTCCAAATAACAAACCACCAACGATCACCCAACCAATTTGATGACGACCAACAGAACCTGGTCCGGTCGCCAAAGCTAAAGGTAGTGCGCCAAATACCATCGCAAGCGTGGTCATTAAGACGGGGCGCAAGCGAATCATCGCCCCGCGGAGGATAGCTTCTTGCATCGCCATTCCTTGTTTTCGAAGATCGTTTATAAATTGCGTAATCAAAACCCCATGCTTACTAATCATGCCAATCAACGTAACAAGTCCGATCTGAGAATAAATACTCAGCGTCCCGCCCGTTGATTTTAACGATAATAAACCACCCACCATACACAATGGAACAGCTAATAAAATGACGAAGGGATCGAGAAAACTGCCAAATTGTGCTGATAACACGAGGTAAATAAAAATAAGTGACATTAAGATAATGCCAATCATGCTTTTTGAAGATTGTAAAAACTGCGCTGCTTTCCCTGAAAAGGCATAATGCACACCTGAAGTCATAACAAACGGTACATGCGCTTTAATGTAATCAATCACCTGGCTTTCAGAATATCCCGGAGCCAGACGCGCTGAAATGCTTCCAGAACGGAAGCGATTAAAATGCGTAAAGCTTCCTTGCCCAACGGTAGGTGTTAAATCAATAAGACTAGAAACCGGGATTGAATTCCCTTTGTTCGCATCTGCTTTATTGTTGCTATGCACATAGAGCTTCTTAAGTGCATTAAAATCTGTTAAATCTTGTTTGTCCATCTGGACAACCACTTCGTAGCTTTTATTCCCCGCTTGCACATCGGTCCAATGATTTCCACTCATCATTGCGCTCACTGTATCGGCAATATCATGAATATTCACGCCTAATACGGCCGCTAAATCGCGCTTAATCGTGATCGCATATTGCTGAGTATCGTATTTTAAATTTGTGTGAAGATCCGTCACCCCGGGATAGTGCTTTAAAACCTTCATCATTTTATTGATGGGATCAAGCAAATCCGTATAATCACCAGCCGTCATAAAATTCAAATCGATGTCATTTCCTTGTAATCCATAATTAACCACATCGGGAATATAAGCTGTCGCATCAACACCAGGAATGGCTGCTAATTTAGGATTTAAATCAGCGATCACTTGAGCCGTAGTTTCTCTACGTTCCCCCCACGGTTTTAAAGTGGCGCGGATATTAACGCTTGTCGTGGACACTTGACTCATTACACTGGCCACTGCGGAGTTTTGTTGGATAATCTTTTCAACTTGTTCGGCGTATTGGTTGGTATAATTTAAACTCGCACCAGAAGGCGATGTCACGCTGACTTGGATTAAGCCGATGTCTTCCTTAGGAATCAACTCCGAAGGAAGGTCAATAAACAACACATACCCAGCGCCCGAAATCACCAGCAAACCTGCAATAAAAAGGCGTCGTTTATTTAAAGCAAATTTTAAAAAGCGTTGATAAAAGCCGGTCAGTTGCGAAAATGCGCGCTCAATAGTAATACTCAGCCTCGAGTCTTTTGTACGCGGCAATAGAATACGAGAACACATCATCGGTGATAAGGTAAGCGCAATAAAGGCGGAAATAACAACGGCAGCCGCTAACGTGAATGCAAACTCTTTAAATAATTCAGCCGTAAACCCTTGCACAAATCCTACCGGCGCGTAAACCGCCACCAACGTAAGTGCCATTGCAATAATCGCAAATGAAATTTCGCGACTTCCTTTAATCGCCGCTTGAAGAGGCGTCATTCCTTCTTCAATATGGCGATGAATGTTTTCCAGCATCACAATCGCATCATCCACCACCAAACCAATCGCCAATACAATGCCAAGCAGCGACATCGTGTTAATAGTGAATCCAAATAATTTAATAAAAGCAAAAACGGCAATTAAACTGACGGGAATTGTAATAATCGGAATACTGGCTGCTCGAGCAGAACCCAAAAATAAAAACACAACGAAAATAACTAAAAGAACCGCTTCACCCATCGCATAAAAAGTTTCTTCAATCGACGACTTTAAAAAAGTGGAGACGTCGTAATTAACCCTGCCTTTCATTTCCGGCGGTAAATTTTTCTGGATCACCACGAGCGCTTGTTTCACTTCATATGCCACGGTAATCGGATTGGCTCCTTGCAATGGCTTGATTAAAAGTTCAATGCCATTTTGTCCATTAATGCGTATCGGCGCTTCGTACAAGCTGCGATAGCCAAGCTCGGCATGGCCGATATCATTTAAACGAACGGTTCCTCCATCGTTATTTTTAATAATAATATCTCCAAACGCCGTAGCGTCTTTTAATTGAGTATGTGAAACAATACTGTAATTTCGCTTGGGTTCTTGAATAGAACCGGCTGGAAAATAAATATTATTAGCTGTTAAGGCGTTTTTAACGTCGGTCACTGTCACTTGATGCGCCACCATTTTAGAAGCATTTAGCCAAATTCGCATGGCATAATCACTCGCTCCCAAAATATCAATTTCCCCCACGCCAGACAGTTGACGTAAAGCCGGTTGAACCGTGCGTTCCACGTAATCACGAATATCAGCCGATGATTTTTGCGGATCAATAAAACCGACGCCCAAAACCGGATTGCCTTTGGTCCCAACCGTAATGGTCGGTGGATTAGCATTGGGTGGTAATTGATCGCGAATCGCAAATATTTTGTCGCGTACTGCGCTCGCTTCTTCTTCAAAATTGCCTCCGAGTTGGAATAACACCGTCACATAGCTCGAACCGGGGTAACTTGTGGAGCTAATCGAGGTAATCTGATCTACTCCGGAGAGAGCGTTTTCAATTTGGGTGGTGACTTGTCTTTCCATAGGCTGAGCGCTTGCGCCATCGTAAGTGGTGACTACGGTTAAGATAGGTAATTCCAATTTCGGAAAAAAACGCAATTCAAGACGTTGAAAAGCAACGACGCCTAACACCACCAAAATTAAACTCAGTACAATAGCTAACACCGGTTGGCGAATACAAATCTCGGATAATTTCATGAATCAACTATGAATCTTTCTGAACTTTAATGACACTTCCATCATCCAATTTTTGCTGTCCTGCCACAACGATGGTATCGCTGATGCTCAATCCGCTTAGCACTTGCGCTTGATTATCCACGCGCGTTCCTACCCTAATGTAGGTTTGTCCAACCTTATCGCCAACGACTTTATAAACGTAATATCCCTTCATGTCGGCCTGAATCGCTTCTTCGGGAATTACTGGCGCATTTTTCGCTACCGAAATTTGCTGCGAGATATGAACAAACATGCCAGGGGAAAGTAATCCCTTATCATTGGGCACAAGAGCTTGAATGGAGATCGAACGGGTATCCGAGCTCACCGTTGGAGAAATAAAGCTAACGGTGCCGTAAAACGTTCTCTGCGGGTAAGTTCCCGTGGTAATAGTGACTAACTGGCCTTGCTTTAACTCCGGTAAAAAGTTCTCAGGCACTTGAAAATCAGCCCTCAATTGGGAGGTGTTAACTAACGTCACCAGCGGATCCCCCGCTTTCACATAATCACCCACCTGGACCTGAAAAGCACCGAGAACACCGGAAAAGGGCGCGTTAACGACTTTTTCACTTAACGCTGCTAATTTACTCTGAACAGAAGCTTCTTTGCTCTCCATGTCGGCTTTCAATGCCGCCAACTCCTGTTGGGAAATCGCTTGATTTAAGAGCAGTTTTGAGCGTTCATATTTTGTTCGGGCAAGCTTCATGGCAGTTACGGCTGACTGATAATCAGCCTGTGCTCGGGCGTTATCGAGTTGAACAATAGGCATTCCCATATCGACTTCTTGTCCACTTTTGAAATGAATTTCAGCGATGCGGCCATCCGATTCTGCGCTAATGGTAACCACTTTGACTGCCGATAGGCTGCCAAGGACGTTGACGGTGTTAGGGATATCGGCCGTTTTGACTTTCGTGACATCAACGGAAACAGGCTGAGCCACCACAGGCGCCGTTTTAGCCGCTCGCGCCCCCATTGAACTGAAGGCAAAATAAAAGCCAAGCACAGCTACAAAAGCTATAAAAAGACCGGATTTCCAGTATTTAACCATGGCTTTCGCTCATTTTCCGCCGTTTATCGTCCCTGAGTATAATTGGATTTCCGTCCTGTCGCTATTCCAATAAAACGTTATGGTAACAAATTCTTTAAGTCTATTTTAAGGTCTATTGGTTATACTGTTCTCTATCGTTGACTTTTGACAACCACGGGAAATTTTATGAACCTTCGCCCATCGTATGGCTTTTCAAAAAGAGCTCTCAAAGAAATCTTGACCGAAACTCACCGATGCAGTCAATTACAACCACATCAATGGCGTAATGAGGGACAGTTATATCGCCAATTAACTCGGAATCCAACGCTTATGAGAGAGCTTTACAGAATATCTACTGGAAGTTTTTACCGAATGAATCAATTGATTGGGTACTGCCAAAAACATATTATTAATCAAGTAGTCACACTTCCACAAGCATTAAACAATCTTCCTCCAAACCATCCGAGTATTATTAATAATATTTATCATCCCTTAAACCCGAGCAATCCCCAGAATTTACAATTAAATCCAGGCATAAATCTTTTATTTCAGCAAGATCTCAACATAGAGGCCAGCATAGGTGTGAAAATGAAGAAGAAATAGCCGAAAACGAATTGCATCATGATGAATTATCAAATACTCTTTTAGAAAATGAAGAATTGCAAAAAGCAGCTGTCCAATATGAGAATGAAGAACATCATGATATTCATCCGCTTTCGGCATTGGGATTATCACCTGAGGCAAAACCCAGCCTGAAGAAATTCTCACCACTGGCTTAGCGTAATTAGCAGAACGAGCTCTCAAAAATGAGTCACACTCACAAAGTCAGCATTTCCTTGGAGCCGCCTTTACCGTTACAGAAATTCCTAAAGTAATGAAAGATCACCCCAGAAAAGAAAACGATTTATTTTCACATTTTTTAAGAAAAAAATCGGTCAAAAGAAAATCCAGGAATGAGGCCTACTCCCACGAGAGGGTAAAAAATTAGGGAACAAGCCAATGATCTCACGGTGTTAAAGCGTCTGTTTTTAATCCGCGTAGATATTTAAAATAAACACTAACGCGTCTTCCCGACCTTTTTCCGTGGGATAATAATTTTTTCGTATACCAATTTCTACACCTCCTGCCTTTTCATAAAATTCGATAGCGGATCTATTAGATTTTCGTACTTCTAAACAACCGCGCCATATGTTCTATTTTTGCGTAATCAAGAGCGTGTTGTAATAATTGACTGGCAACGCCTTTTCGTTGATAGCGAGGTATTACGGCGATATTCATTAATTGACACTCTTTTTCCTGCATCAAAATAACAATAAAGCCCACTAGATGATGATTAGACTCCATAACCCATCCATAATAATTGCTTTTTAAGCAATCATAAAAGATCTTTTCCGACCACGGAAATGGCATCGCTGCTTCAGCAATTTCCGACACTTGCGGAACATCATCCTTAATCAAGTTTCGAATTTTCACGCTTCCATTAACCGAATTGCTTTTTTTAAAGCATCCCACGTCTTTGGCTTGAGATCGCCGTCGCGCAGTAATTCTGCCGGCGAATAACTTGTAATTATCTGCGGAAAGTTCACTTGAGAAAAAGATTGGGTTACGTGATTCCCTAACAAAATAATGACGGATTTCTCTAATTTCTCGGAGTTTGGGGCCCCTTCTCTAAGCCCTCCTCTAATCTGTTTTTTTGTTGCCTTTGCAATTTTCTCAACGAGTTGGCTTTCTTTTTCATCTTTCAATACCGCATCAGCTAGCAACACTCCGACTTGCCTATCTTGAGTATCTAGCAAATCATAATGGTAATAGTGATTTGAAACAGGCGTTCGCAAACGCCATACATCAATACCCATTAACTGTAAATAATGATTCATATTCAAGCTATCTTTTTGAGCGGTAAATTTTTATCAATTAAATCAATCAATAACACCATTAGGCATATTTTAACACAACAAAGCCGCAGCCGATTATCCATTATTGACGATAAGTCTAGTAAAATGGAATTTTGTCCACAGGAACTATAAAAGTAATTGGAAGCCGCCGTTCACCCCCACGCCCCCCTGTGATATGATACTGATCACAATGATAAAAAAATTTGTTAAAGTGATTCTGCCTTTTCTGATAATCGCGATTCTTTCCATCGGCGGTTATTTTTACTCGCAACATCAAAACCGCTACCCCAGCACAGATGACGCCTACATCCAAGCTGACGTTATTAACGTAGCTTCTCGGGTTAGCGGGACCGTAAGCAAGATCGATGTTCGTAATGAAGAACATGTCCAAAAAGGACAACTCCTATTCACCATTGACCCAGCGCCGTTTACCATCGAGCTTAATAAGGCGCAAGCGCAACAAGATGCTACCCGACAAAAAATTCAAGCAGCTGATATGGCAGTAAAATCCGCTAGGGCCACCGTGCTAGAAAGAAAAGCAGAACTCACCCATGCACGTCTGGAAACAAAACGTATACTCACCTTAATGAAAAAGCAATTCGTTTCTCGCTCGGACGGTGATCTAGCTATTAAAAATTTACATGTTGCTGAAGCTGCCCTGAATGCAGCACAAAACCAATTGGAAGAAATGATTGAAAAACGTGGTGAATTAGGCGACAAAAACGCCCAATTGCGTCTAGCGCAAGCTGCCGTCGAAACAGCCAAATTAGATTTGCAATACACTCGCGTTTTCGCCCCCACTTCAGGTTACATCGCTAATTTTAATTTACGGCACGGCGATGTAGTAAGCGCTTACCAACCTTTGTTCGCTTTAATCGAAGACCATATCTGGTGGGCTCAAGCCAATTTTAAAGAGACCCAACTGGCTCGTATCCACACTGGCGAACAAGCCACCATCAAGCTAGACATGTACCCTCATCAAATATTTATCGGCAAAGTCGTAGATGTTAACAAAGACAGTGGTAGTAGTTTTTCCTTGCTACCCCCTGAAAACGCCAGCGGTAATTGGGTTAAAGTCACTCAGCGTTTTCCAGTTAAGGTCATTATTACCGAACGCAAATCGGGCTATCCTCTCCGTTTTGGCGCCAGTAGCATGGTTACTATAGACACAACCTCTCTGAAATAAATGAATACAACGGCACTGACAAAGAACGAAATCCTTTATTCTCGACGATGGTCAATTATCGTGACCATTATGATGGTAGCCATTCTGGAAGTATTGGATACCACTATCGTGAACGTCGCTTTACCCAACATGATGTCATCGTTGAGCGCGAATCAAAATCAGATAACGTGGGTATTGACTTCATACGTGGTTGCCTCTGCCATTATGCTTCCCCTCACGGGCTTTTTTAGCAACCGACTCGGCGAAAAACAATTGCTTTTAATTAATATCACCGGGTTTATGATTACCTCTTTTTTATGCGGAATCGCACAATCACTGCCAGAAATCGTTTTTTTTCGCATATTCCAAGGGATTTTCGGCGCTTCTTTGATTCCTCTATCTCAATCCATACTAAGAGAGACCTTTCCTTTAGAAGAACAAGGTAAAGCAATGGCTATTTGGGGTATTGGCATTATGGCGGCGCCCGTTTTCGGGCCTGCCTTAGGCGGCTTTATTACAGAACATATGAACTGGCGCTGGATTTTTTATATCAATATGCCGATTTGTTTACTCGGGCTAATGTTAACGCTGTTTGTCATTCCATCGAGCGAACGTCACTATCAGCGCATTGATTGGGGCGGATTATTATTAATGATCACCGGCGTTGGAGCCTTACAAGTTTTTCTCGACAAAGGCAACGAAAATGATTGGCTAAATTCCAATTTAATCTTAGCTTTATTTATTACCGCTATTTTTTGTCTCATTTTCTTTATTATCCGGAGTTTAATCCATCGTTATCCAGTAATTAAATTAAAGATATTTAAAGACCGTAATTTTAAAATTTCTTGTTTAGCACTGGCCTTATTTGCAGGCTCGATGTATGCATTAATTACGTTAGAGCCCATTATGTTGGAGCGTTTATTTAATTATCCAGCCGTCACTGCAGGTTGGACTATAGCGCCTTTAGGTATTGGCGGGACCGTTGTAATGACGTTTGTGCCTTTTTTAATGAGATGTTTAAATATAAAAATTATTTTAACTGTTGGTATATTGTGCTCTTTTTACGGAGCGCTTCTATTTGCCGGCGTTAACTTAAATTCAACGATGCAGGAATTTTTAATAAATAATACCATTCTGGGATTCGGAATGGGTTTTTTAATGGTACCTTTAACAACTTATTCTTTAGCCACACTTCCCCTAAAAGATATCACCGAAGCGGCCGGTCTTTATAGTTATTCACGAATGCTAGGCACTTCCATTAACGTTTCCTTACTAAGCACGCTCGTCAGCCAAACAACGCAAATTCATTGGCATTTTTTGACAACACATATTAACGTTTTTAATACTAATTTCCACAACTGGTTTACTTTTCAAAAACTCCCTTTTATGGACCCCGTTGGTATCTCTCGGTTAGGCATTCAATTTCAACGACAGGCTAGCATGCTCGGATTTTTAGATGGCTTCAGAACCATTGCTGTTGTCTTTATCTTATTGTTACCATTGCTATTAACACTAAAAACCATCAAATTGCAGGGTAGCCCGGCTGCTCCAGTAGACAATCCTGTTACTCCTGCTTCTATTAGGAATAACAAAGAAAATTTAATCGAATGGCGAATCCATTGACGGCATGTATATTTTGCAAAATTGCAAAAGGCGAAATAGGCGAATTAATTTACGAAGATAAGCAAGTGGTCGCTTTCAACGACACCGCACCACAAGCGCCTATTCATATTCTTGTCATTCCCCACCGCCATATTGAAACGATAAACGATATCACACCCGGCAATGAGAATCTTTTGGGGCACATGGTGGTTATCGCTACTCAATTAGCCCACAATAAAAATATAGCAGTGGACGGCTATCGTCTCGTGATGAATTGCAATCAAAACGGCGGACAGACTGTCTTTCATATTCATCTTCATCTCTTGGGCGGTCGCCAAATGCACTGGCCGCCGGGATAGTGGAAAATATTATGAGTAATACTATTGCAGACCATGTTAAAGCGATATTGATAGCATTAGGGGAAGACCCGAACCGGGAAGGCTTAAGGGATACACCTAAACGCTATGAAAAAGCCTTGGAACACCTCACCAAAGGCTATCATGAAAAGCTCCCATCGGTTATCAAAAAGGCGGTATTCCAATCTGGGATGGACGAGATGGTTATCCTCAAGGATATTGAGCTTTACTCGCTCTGCGAGCACCATTTATTGCCTTTCATTGGCCGGTGTCACCTCGCTTACCTTCCCAGCGGAAAAATAATTGGCATCTCAAAGCTGGCTCGCATTGTCGATATGTTCGCCAAGCGCTTCCAAGTACAAGAAAATCTCACCAAACAAATCGCAGAAGCCATATTAAGCGTGACGGAAGCAAAAGGCGTCGGCGTTATCATCGAAGCAAAACACCTTTGCATGATGATGCGCGGCGTTAAAAAACAAAATTCAGAAATGACCACTTCGGTCATGCTCGGCACCTTCCGAAAAGACGACCGCAACCGCTCAGAATTTTTGAGTTTAATTAGAAAGTAATGCTATACTACCTCGCCAGAAGCTGACCCAGCCGAGGTGGCGGAATTGGCAGACGCGCCGGACTCAAAATCCGGTGGTGGCAGCACCGTGAGGGTTCGAGTCCCTCCCTCGGTACCATGGAATTGAGAAATTGCAACACTCCCTAAACTCACCACATTGTGGCTAAAATTCTTTGTCGGGATTTTGTGTGGGCTAGCGGGCTAGCTTCTAGCTTGACCACCTCCCAAAGCCCGCCATCCTCCCGCGAGGCCGTCTTAGGTTATTAGAAATAAACTGTTCTATTATTGAGGGCTGAAATTGGAAAATTCTCCACACTTATTCATTATTTCTCTCTTTTTCAATTTTTTCTATACTTTCTAAATGATTTTCATGAGTAACAACACTTCTGCCCAATTCTCTTTCACTGTCTTTACGTACATTCCCAGCAACTTTGCCGCCGCGACATGCCACTTTTTTGTTTTCTGGCATACCTCTCGGTTTCTTACGCTCTTACGCCAATGCCCAATTTTCAATCTCCCGAATCCGTTCGTAGCCAACTTTCGCTAACCAACACTTGAAGGCTCTGCCTTTGGAGAAAGTGTGGATTGGATAATACGTAGCATGCCTTCGGTATTAGAACAATCAGTTACATAATATTTTCTATCCGCAGCAGGCCATTTCAGGCCGTGACAATTTGTCACGATCTCACTACCTTCCTTAAGCAGGCACTGTTTTAACTTACGCCAAGTAGGAGCCAGTATTAACACTTTCAGTAAGAGCTGCACAAACATTGACTTACACTAAACCAGCACTCTTCGTTATGCCAAATACGCCGAATTTGCTTTTCTTTAAACAAGACAATAAGCCGTTTCTTTATCCATCCATTATCACCCAAAACTTTCCACGAAACGGAACTAGCGATACTATGGAATTAAGAGATTACAACACTTTCTAAACTCGCTACATTGTCACTAAAATTCTTTGTGGGATTTTATATGAGCTAGCTTGACACCTTCCAAAGCCCCCGTCCTCCCGCAAGGCTGATTTTTCATTCATTTTATTCTATCATTTGTTCGCGGGCCGAAATTATTAAGGACAACTATGTATTTCTTTTGGAAGCCACCTCAACGATTCATAGCATTTGTTATATACGCATCTGTTCTAACAACTCATGTCATTTCTGCTCAAGCCGCCGTTTTGGATGATAAAGGATTCATTAATCCCTCGAGTATGCACGAGGTGCTTCATGCCTATCAACTCAATGATATTTTAAAAGCCATACAACGAGTGAAGCGACTTCATAAGCACATTACTATTCTTTGAAATCAGCATGCCAAGGTGGACAAACGCTTATTCAGGGAAGTATTGCGCTCGACACGTTGTCTTATATCACGTCCTAAAAATTGACACTAGAAAAATACAGGTTACAGTACAGCCAGGTATCACCTGAAATCAACTGCAAGTAATGATCAATCCGTATCAACTTGCTATCGGCGTTATGCAATCGTCAGGCATTTTTACCGTGGGAGGCTCATTGAGTGTGAATACCCACGGGCTTGATTTCAGATGAAGCCCCTCATCAATACAATTGTTGCGTTTCATTTAGTCTTAGCTAATGGAAAGATCGTGAAAGTTTCGCCTCATGAAAATGCTGAACTGTGGCGAGTAACGATCGGTGGATATAGATTACTGGGAGTGACATCTGATGTGGCAATACAGCTCGTTCCGGACAATATATTAAAATCCAAAATGCAATCGATCGATATTCCAAATTTAAGTCAAAAATTTAAAGACGATATATTGCCCAACAAGGAAAACGCTTTATTTCTTGGCCGATTATCGATTGTGCCCGATAAAACCTTTTTAAATAAGGTGTTATTATTCACTTTTTCAAATAGTCACGCCAAGTATGAAAAACTCAAAAAAACTAATTAATCCAGAGTATGGATTTTGTTATTAAGCCGCTGTTTAATTTGGCTCGTTATTCTAATAAACGAAAATATGAATTATGGAAGTTTGAAAGGATAGGGTTTAACGAAAAATACCATAATAATTTTACTCCCAATAATGCCATGCGACTTCCCATAGAATTTGCCGTCCAGCACCATCAAAAAAATCATCCGGATTGCTTGTAGAGATATTACACTCCTAATAGACTGTATCACAGTCTTCATGATTTTTTCACAAGAAATCATGATAAAAAATAAAGTTAATTTGCTCAGCACCACTATTCGTTACGTGGAAAAAGACTCGAAGACAATTTTAAACTATGCTAATCAACCTTAGTTTCAGTGTCGTTTTATATTTTGATCAAACTTTAAGGAAAAATGAAATTTATCAAGATTGTTCTCGGACTTCTTCCGGGATAACTATTTGTCCTCGGGAATACATTTATGTAGTAGCTGTTTGACGTGCCACAAGCTCACCTCACTAGGGAACTAAATCTTACTAAAAGATTATAGCATTGAAAGGAATTTAATTCACGAATTCTCCCCTCATCAACCGTCGTAAGTTAATCTCCAAGACTTTATTTTAATCGGGACGGCAGGATTTGAACCTGCGACCCCTTGCACCCCATGCAAGTACGCTACCAGGCTGCGCTACGCCCCGAACTGAGTCTCAATTATAATATCGCTGAGTTAATCTACTACAATTCTCTTAAAAAAAATTTTTAATGGCGGTTACGCCTTAGCAGCTATAGAAGCTATTGAGCTTCATTATGATAGCCGAGCCCTTCACCTGACGCCCTTCAAAACAGAAGGATGACGGTTTCTAACTTAACCCTGTAAGCGAATTCACTTCTTGTCTTCAACCACAGTGTATCTTTCACCATACATATAAATATCCACACCGGAGCACTTGTCATCAGAAAAAGTTAACGTTCTAAAGCGGTGACAAGTTCCCGCCAGCCTCTTTTGATGGGAGTGAACGACTAACGTAGCACAAAAATTATTTTCTTTGTTGTATATCTCCATTGTTCCACGGTCATCCCATGTGGCGTCCAGCTCCCCCAGTGTCCCTCTGTCTTTGTGGCCGTCTGGCTATAGTTGACAGCATCATGAGGCAGAGCAGTAGTGAATGGAATTAATAGTGGCTGTGCTAATCTACCTCCTTGCCATTTATATGGAGATGCCCTCGCTCTCCTCGGATGCGTATACTTTGTATAGTTAAAGATGTATAGGATTGGTTGATGTATAGGATTGGTTAATAAACTGAGCATCTATGCTGCAGGTCCCCAAGCGACAACCAGGACGAACATGGGCACAGCAGGGCTGAACCTAGTACGGTGAAACACCTTGTCATTGATTTTTTCATAAGATCTCTATAGTTAGCATCATTTTGAGACGATAGCCAATAATATTTATTTAATTTATTGTTTTTTAAAGAAAATTCCCGCACAAATTGCTTAGCTTTTTCGGAAAGGTATAACTTCGTAATCGCTAATAACCTTCCAAACTCACCGCAATTTTTTCAAGTTCAGAGACAGCTCGGCGCATCGTTTCGCAAACTTTGTGTTCTTGCTTATCTTTGGAAGATTCTTCGGATAGTTTTTGTCGGGCGCCGTCAATAGTATAGCCTTCCTCGTAAAGTAGGTGGCGGATTTTTCGGATGATTAAAACGTCTTTCAGTTGGTAATAACGGCGATTACCGCGGCGCTTTAGAGGAGACAAATGGCTGAATTCTTGTTCCCAATAACGCAAGACATGAGGGCGCAACTGACACAGTTTGCTCACTTCGCCAATACTAAAATACAGTTTGTCGGGGATCGTGGACAAGTCGATGTCCTGTTTAGGATTCCCCTTCCTCTTTTGGTTTGACATTTTTCTCCACCCTGGATTTAAGTTTATGGCCGGCGCGGAAAGTAACCACCCGTCGAGCGGTAATGGGAATTTCTTCTCCCGTTTTCGGATTACGGCCAGGTCGTTCGCCTTTGTCGCGCAAATTGAAATTACCAAATCCGGATAATTTTACCGGTTCACCCCGCTCTAAAGAGCGACTAATCTCTTTAAAAAATAATTCAACAAGGTCTTTGGCTTCCCGCTTAGTTAACCCCACTACATTAAACAAATGTTCAGAAAGATCGGCTTTAGTGAGTGCCATCGGACTATGTCCTCAATTTTGCATCGAACTTGTGCTCTAAAGCGGTGAGCACGCGCTCAATGATTTGTTTTACTTCTTCATCTATTAGAGTGCGTGAAGGGTCTTGAAACGTCAACCCCAAGGCTACACTTTTTTTCCCAAATTCAATATGTTCCCCGCTCTCATATATATCAAAAACTTGTGTGATGATCAATAATTGCCCGGCTGTTGATTTGACTTCTTCTTCAATACTTCCCACCGGCAGATCCCGATCAACCACAATAGCAATATCTCGACGAATCGAAGGAAATTTCGATAGAGGATGGTATTTTGGCAAAATTGAAGTCTTAATGGCATCCAATTCCATTTCAAAAAGAAAAGGAACCGTTGTTAACTCCAACTGATCAACCAACTCAGGATGCAAAGCTCCTAAATAGCCAATACATTGATCTTTGTAATAGAGAGCAGCCGATTGGCCGGGGTTTAAGGCAGGATGATGTCTCTCGGCAAAGCGGAAATGGGCTTCTGTGCGCGTTAAAGTGAAAAGCACGCTGAGGTCACCCTTGATATCATAAAAATCGACGTGGCGTTCCTTTTCGGCCCATTGGAGATTGTGTACATCGCCTGCCACTAAGCCGCCTAGTTCTGTCACTTGTTGCCATTCATTACCTGCTGCGTTAAAACACATGCCTATTTCAAAAAGCCGGATTCGATGAATTTGGCGCGCTTGGTTGTATTTGAGCACTTGGATTAACCCCGGCCACAAACTGGTCCGCATGACATTCATTTCAACTGTAAGTGGGTTAGAAAGAGCAATGGATGTGACTTCAGGATTAAGCAAAGTCTGCAACTCGTCATTGACAAAACTATAGGTCACCACTTCGTGATAACCCCGATCGGTCATTAAACAACGCAACCGAGCCGACGACAGTTGGGTCTCTGAAAAGGGGGGAATGGTATATTCCCCTTCCATCATAAGTTGAGGAATCCGATCGTAACCGTACAAACGCGCTAACTCCTCGATCAAATCAGCTTCTCCCTTAATATCAAAGCGATGACTAGGAGCGGTAACAACCCAATTATTTTTTTCTTTCACCACCTTCATGCCCAGTAATTCAAGAAGCTTCGAAACTTCGTCCTCGTTAATTTTAATACCGAGGAGCCGTTTGATTCGTTCAGGACGCAGAATAATTCTTGGAATTATTGGCAAATGAGTTTCACTGCACACTTCAATAAGTGGGCCTGGGGAACCACCGGTAATTTGGATCAATAATTCAGTGGCGCGTTCCATTACTAACGTTTGAAGTTTAAAATCAACACCACGCTCAAAGCGATAAGAAGAATCCGTTTGCATGTCGTAATAGCGCGCTGTCAAAGCAATTTCACCCGGTGAAAAATAAGCGCTTTCTAAAAAAATAGCTTCGGTTTTTTCATTAACGGCAGAATTAGCGCTACCCATAACCCCTGCCAATGCCTGGGGGCGACTTTTATCTGCGATAACTAGCATGCGTTCCGTGAGCGCAATTTCGGTTTCATCGATTAAAGTAATTTTTTCGTCAGCTTTTGCAAAGCGGACTTCAATTCCTTCTACCAATCGACTCAAATCAAACGCGTGGAGGGGCTGCCCCAATTCCAACATGACATAATTCATCACGTCTACAACCGGGTGAATGGTGCGCAAACCGCTCCGCCGTAGTCGCTCACAGATCCAAAGGGGTGTTTGCGAATGGCTATCAACACCACGAATCACACGACCTATATAACGGGGGCATGCCTTCTCCGCTTTGACTTCAACCGGGAAAACATCATTAATTGCTGCCGAAACCGTGGCTAAATTCAGTCCTTTTATCGGCAAACGATTAATAGCTCCCACTTCGCGTGCGATGCCGCGCACACTGGCGCAATCTCCACGATTCGATGTTAATTCAATATCGAGAATATAATCGTCCAGCATTAAATAATCCTGGATATTTCTTCCAATGGGTGCATCTGGGGGTAATTTCATAATTCCTTCATGCTGCTCGGACAATCCCATTTCGCGCTCGGAACAAATCATTCCATTGGAAACCACTCCTCGCAATTTAGTTTTGTTAACTTTCAAATCACCAACAACGCCGCCTGCTAAAACGACTGCCACTTTTAAACCAGTGCGAACGTTAGACGCACCGCAAACAATTTCTAAGGGCTCGCCTTCGCCAACGTCAACGCGACAAACCGACAAGCGGTCCGAATTGGGGTGTTTTTCTCTTGCGATCACTTCACCAACAACAACTTTCTCGAGCGTCCGTGCGGCCGGTTTAACGGAAGCGACTTCCAACCCTGCCATAGTCAATTCGGCAGTTAACTTTTCGGTGTCCACAGGTGGGTTCACCCATTCACGCAACCATTGCTCGCTCAATTTCATTAAAATTGTCCTAAAAATCGTAAATCATTTTCAAAAAACAACCGCAGGTCGGTTACTTCATAACGCAGCATGGCCAGCCGATCCAATCCGATACCAAACGCGAAACCGCTGTATTCATCAGGATCAATATTAACATTACGCAAAACATTCGGATGAACCATGCCGCACCCCAAAACTTCTAACCATTTATCTGTGGGTGGTTGATAGATATCCACCTCAGCAGAGGGTTCTGTAAAAGGAAAATAAGAGGCCCGAAAACGCAGCCAAACATCTTTTTCAAAAAAACAATTTAAAAATTGTTGTAATAACCCTTTTAAATTAGCAAACGTGGATCTTTTATCGATTACTAACCCTTCCACTTGATGAAACATCGGGGTGTGGGTTTGATCTAAATCGCGGCGATACACGCGCCCCAAAGCAATTAAACGAATCGGAACGCCTTGCCTTTCCATTTCTCGAATCTGAACAGGAGAGGTATGCGTTCGCAATAATTTGTCTCCTGAAAAATAAAAGGTATCCGCCATTGTTCGTGCCGGGTGGTCGGCCGGAATATTGAGCGCTTCAAAATTATAATATTCATTTTCAATTTCAGGGCCTTCGGCAATTTGAAAACCTAACATTGAAAATAACTGAGAAACGCGCTCGGCAACACGCGAGATTGGATGAATGGCGCCTAAGTGGTCGTATCGACCGCGTAAGGTGATGTCAACTTTTTCTTTATTTAACTTTTCTTGGAGGGATTTTTCACGAAGTTGAGTGAATTTTGCATTCAATAATTGCTGGATTTCACACTTAATTTCGTTAACGGCTTTTCCTAATAAAGGACGTTGATCAGTCGGCATTTGCCCCACGGATTTAAGTAACTCAGTTAATATACCTTTCTTTCCTAAATAATCAACGCGAATCTCTTCAAGCATAATTTCGCTTTGAGCATCGGCAACGGATTTTTTTGCAGATTGTAAAAGTGCGTTTAATTGGTTCTGCATCTTTGCCATTGTATTTATCCGTCATCCACAACTTGACCTCGGACGACGGTCTGGCGGGGTTGACTGGTTTAAACGTTAAGCGGCTAAGACCTGCTTAGCTTTTTCTGCTAATTTTCCAAAAGCGGCTTTATCATATACCGCTAATTCCGCTAAGTTTTTACGATCGATGGCAACAGATGCTTTCGTTAAACCATTGATCAAACGGCTGTATAAAAGCCCATGCTCTCGAGCGGCTGCGTTAATACGGACAATCCATAAAGCGCGAAATTGGCGCTTACGCTGCTTACGATCCCGGTGGGCATATTGGGCAGCTTTGATAACCGCTTGCTTAGCCACGCGAAACACTCGGCTTCGCGCGCCATAATAACCTTTTGCTTTAGTTAATATTTTCTTATGCCGCGCTCTTGCGGTGACTCCTCGTTTTACTCTTGGCATTTTATTTCTCCAAAATTCATAGTACTCTAGAAGAAGGTCGCACTAAAATAAAATTTAAAATTGTATATATCTCCGGCGCCGCCCGTCCGCTGCTCCTCTGCACAAGGAGAGGAGCCCACAATCATATCATTCCTCACAAGTCACAGTCATTTCAATTTTAGCCTTCGTCATTCTCGCTCAGGCGGGATCCAGGCACGCTGCGCAACCTGTGCACTGGATTCCCGCCTGCAGAATGCCTAGGCGTCAACTTAAGCATAAACCCCTAATGGCTGTAAAGTTGATGCTTCTCTTTCATTCACCTTGTTCCTTTCAAAGCTTCTTAACACAAGGGGCCTCTATCATTACCCACCCGTGGTAAAGCGTGAAAAACTTAAAAACCCGTCGTCCTTCCGCGGGGGTATCTGCTGTATTAATTGAAGCATACAAAACCTTCACGGCCGAGTCGGGAGAATTCCGGCTAAAAGGCTAAGAAAAACACCGATGGTGCTTTTCTTAGCCTTTTAGCCGGAATTCTCGTGGCTTCGGCCGTGAAAGCCCTCGATTCTTTGTCTGTCGGTAGGCAGCCTACGCACGGAAACGACAGACATTTTTTCAACTACTTGATATTCCCTCTTTACCTCGCCCCCTTAAGTTGAGCTCTAGGC
>NZ_CAJRAM010000032.1 GCF_907164965.1 Coxiella endosymbiont of Ornithodoros maritimus | reverse complement strand
TCGATTCTTTGTCTGTCGGTAGGCAGCCTACGCACGGAAACGACAGACATTTTTTCAACTACTTGATATTCCCTCTTTACCTCGCCCCCTTAAGTTGAGCTCTAGGCGCCTGCGCGGAAAGGACGGGTGAGCAATTACGATTTACGCACGATTTCATGTTACTTCAATAACCTAACTATTGGCAGTCTTAAAATGGAGTGCCTAAATTATCATCGGTAATTCCTCGAAAAAATCCAAGCGGTTTTCCATTGGCGCCCTCATCTTCTCACCGAGAACTAGATAGATAAGATAAGAAGTTGGTTCTAGACAGCGTTGTGTTTTCTTTTTTCACTTCTCCTAAAACATCGCGTTTTTCCAGGATCATAGTAAAGTTTTTTAAGGCATCTATCAGAGAAATAGGAGCTTCAGCGAATTCTTCTTTTTGAGAATCGGGAATAATTTCAACCAAACTAGAAATCTCCAAGAAAAGTTGAGGAAAATCAGGATTTGTTAATATGTTTTCTTCAAAAAGGCGTCTACTGATGTATTCGAGGTTGCGTTGCACACGCTGTAAGGTTATTTAATTCGATTTTTTTGTTCGAACTCGTTCGTTCTGGCTCTCTTTTCTCCTTTTTTTATGATTTGAAGGTTGCTAGCATTCCTAATTATTTCATCAAGTTCCTTATCGCTAGCGATGATTTGACTTCCATCAGAATGCCAAAGTTCTGCACCTGCAGCCGTTAGGGAGTTGACAATCTGCAAAGTAAAATTTTAGTCTTTTCGGAATATTTATCGAGAACCGGTTCTAAAAGGTTCTGTCTCTTATATTTAACTTTTACATCAGCATGGGTACTAAATTAATAAATCGAGCGTCTCTACTCGAAAATGGCGCAACGGACAAATTAAAGCAGTTTCTCCTGACTTATTGACTATCTCTTTGTAAGCGCCAGCCTCCAAATAATAGCTTTGGCAATAAGAAACTTTCCTTTCCTGGCCACTTTTATTAAGAGCGTGTCACCCTGGAAATCCATCTTTGGCGGTACGTTGAGACCCCACTTCGTCGTCTGATGAAAAGAATCTCTGCGAAGATAGTTTTGTATTATGTCTAAGCTATTTTCTTCTATAGCATATTACGAGCATTTCAAACGATGAATCGAATACACTAAGTATCGAATTCTTTGCTATTAATGCGCTCCCTCTTACAGGATGTCCTTTTCGGCTCAACCTTCTTCTCGGCGTTCGAGTTCCTGTCAGTGTTGAGCGTATTGTGCTAGTGGGAGTCTCACGTCTACTCATAGAATATCACTATTTTTGATGTCAAATTCTTGATTGATGAAAATCGGTTAATCTGAGGCTATTTTTATTTAAGCAAAGTCAGTTTTATCGATATCAATCAACTCCATATTGCACCGCTAGTTTAATCAGTTCCACATCGTTTTTAACGCCCAGTTTGTCAAACATGCGATAACGATGAGAATTAAAGGTCTTAGTGGTAATGTGCAATTGCTTGGCAATTTCTTCGGCTTTCATTCCCTTTGCCAGTAATAATAAAACTTCCATCTGACGGTGACTCAATTGATCAAAGGGTGATTTAGTCGCTGTCGTTTTGCTTAAGGCTAGACGGCTCGCGATGGCCGAGCTGATATAACGCTGGCCGCTGTGCACAGCTCGAATCGCTCGTTCTAACTCCCTAGAATCGCTGCTTTTGCTGATAAAACCGCGAACCCCAACCTCTAATAAACGCATGGGTAATAGCTTCCATTCCATCGCCATCACCACGAAAATCTTAATTTCGGGATCGCGGCGCAAGAGTTTACGGGCCAATTCAAGACCGTTAGTGTCCGGTAATTGAAAATCAAGCATGACGACATCCGGTTCTTTCTCACGGCGTAGCGCCAGTCCTTCTTCCCCGGTACTCGCTTCACCTACGATGCGAATCCCTTTAACTTGCTCTAGCATTAAACGCATGCCACGACGAATCAATACATGATCTTCAATCAAAAGAACATTAATCAAAGGCTATTTCCTCAATTCCTAACTTTATCTTGTCTTTTAATGCTACTCTACCTGCATGACTAGTTGCAAATGGTTTTCAATCGTGATTACTGCATGTTGGAGCTGGGTTAACTAAAGCTTTAATAAATCGATGGTTAAAAATCTCGGCCGCAAGCCAAAGATTTCTTTCAAATTTTGCATTTTAGTTGCGTTTGGTTAAATATTTGTCATTCGAGGGGTGTGCAGAAAAAGTAATTATGATTATATTTTATTTCATCTTATTCGCGGCTGTTGTTTATCTGCTACTTCCCGTCGGCGGCGTTCGACCCAATAAAAATCGCCTCTCTTTATTTATTTCGCTTGCCATTGCACTTGTTTTCTTCCGAAAATTAACGCATTTGACCCATAACTTGTTATGCTCGTGGTTTTAGATAAACTAAAAAAGAACGAGAGAATGGATATGAAAAATGAGGATTAAAAATAAAAAAATCATTATTTATGCTGAAAATGAATATCAAGAATTAGAACTTTGGTATCTCTTACTTAGAATGAAAAAGGAAGGCATGGAAGTGATTAATGTAGGGCCTAAAAAAATCAAGTTTACAAAAGTAGATTAAGCTATCCTGCAACTGCCGAAGCTACTCCCGATTCCATTACTATGACCAATTTAGTGCACTCGGTATTTGAACGACAGAAAACCGTCGCTGTTATTTGTCATGCCGCTTGGGTTTTAATATCCGATAATATTATCAATGAGAAAAGGGGAACTTGCTATCACACAGTAAAAGACAACTTGATTAACGCTGGCGGAATTTATTTAGATCAACTGGTCGCGAAAGATAAAAATTTAATTACTTCTCAACAGCTAGACGATTTACCACAGTTTTGTCAAACTATTATTGCTTCTCTGCAGTAATCGATCAGTTAAATTTTATCTTTCAAAAATCATAACAACGACTGCGAAACCGGCAGGCTTAGAATGTAGGAGGTTAAGCTGATGAAAATTCCTATTCTCATTGTTACAAGCTTTATATTGTCTAACCAGAAAGGCATTTTTATCTGATTAACAAGAGTGAGGTGGTTCTGGTGAGAAATCAGTTGCCTACAATAAAAGCTCAACATCCTCCAAGCCTCTGCGGCATATTGAAACCGGCTGATCACAAAATCGGTGAAGTAGTGTTGCGAGAAAAACAATATCTCTAAAATAATAAGCACAATGACTAGCACCATTGCTCGCAACGCCGGCGCCTTTTTAGCAAAGTTACTGCATAATAAGCACGAAGCAAATAACGGCAATAGTCAGAGCGCTTGCAAAAATATGCAACCAAGCCGACAATATGACTGGAACGCTCCAAAGTGCCGTCCAAGGCAATACGGGGGATGATAAGAAAAAGGCGCTAAAACCAGACCTGCGATTAATTTTGAAACAATTGTTTGAGTCTGACTAGTCAGTATCGATTGCCAAAATAAAACGCTGCTATCTTTACGATCGTCGTACAAGTTCGCTAAAAAATAATAAAATACCATAAGCCATAGTACTAATACAAAGGGTGAAGCAATAGCCGTAAAGGCTCCCGGAATTAGGTCAGCTACCCTTTGGTTGGCCAATTCGGATTGAAGGCTACCAATATCTACCATTTGCTCGAATGACGAAATAAAAAATGCTATAACAACTAATACAAAAATTTCTGCTAAAATCAAAGGCACGTTAAAAAATTACCATGTTGTTCCAAAAATTCTCTATTAATTAAACTTAAAAGAGCAGACATTATAAATTCTCCTTGATTTTATCGACAAAAATCTCACTAATAGATGGCGCGGTGATTTCGCCATATTTTTCTAATTCGTTTTTATCAATGTTCTCAAAAATAAATGGAATTCGCCGAATCTCTTTACTCTCAAAGATGAGTTTTAACGGCTGTAAAAATCAGGCCTGATCCGGCATCGCTCTTACTTCCGTGAACCGTTCAGCAACTTCTTCCATCGAGGATTCAAGAACGAGATCACCTCGATTAACCATAATTAGATTCGTTAAAATATTTTCGATTTCTTCCACTTGATGCGTCGCAATAATAGCCTCTCATTGCAATAATCATTAAGAATGATATGGAAAAAATTTTTTCGATATAAAATATCTAGCCCGAGGGTGAGTTCGTCAAGCAGCAAACTTTCAACGTCGATCGTCATGACCAGTGCTAAACGCAATTATACGATCATACCCTTAGAAAGTTATTTCACCTTCTGATGCATTTTGATATTCGTTTTATTTAAAAATCCTAAAGCCTTCTCTCCATTAAAATTCGGATGCACACCTTCTACAAATTCGATAAGATTCTCGACCTTGATCCATCTCGGTAAAATTCCGACATCGGCAATAAAGCAGAAGTGGTACATAAGCTTTACTCGATCTCTCCGCGGATTTAACCCTAAAACATTCAACTCACCCGAATAATTTGTTAATCCTAAAATGGATTTTAATAAAGTGGTCTTTCCCGATCCATCGGGCCCGATTAATCCCACAATTTAGCCGCGCTTTATTATAAAGTTAATTTTTTAAGTGCAGCAAATTTGCCATACTTCTTATTTAAGATGTTTTGCATCGATGACGTTCACTCCAATAGCTCCTTAAGATCTACACCTAAGCGTTTGAGTTTATTTTTAATTTGCAGCTATTGTTTTTTTAAAAAATATTTTTTTCTTGAGTTAATAGACGGTGACGTGCGCCAGCTTTAACAATCATACCCAATCCGCGGCGTTTCTCAATGAAATTGTCATCCAGCAAACTTTGATAAACTTTAGAAACAGTCAGCGGATTGATTTGATATTCCGTGCTGATTTTTCGGATCGACGGAATCATTTCACCTTCCACATAACTCCCATCAATAATCGCTTCCACAATTTTGTCTCTGAGTTGGTGATAAATGGGTTTTTTCTCGTCCCAACGCATCATCTTCCCTTACTCTTGTAGACCCTTATCCCCATTGTGATCAATTGTTCTTCCATTTTCTTCCGGGGCTTCTAGCATGATAATCCACATTAAGATATAGGCGATCATGCCAAATCCTACCGAGAACAAGATCATTAGGATGAAGAGCAATCGCATAATGGTCGCATCTACATTAAAGTATTCAGCTAATCCGCCGCAAACGGCAGCGATTTTGCGATTGGTGCGGCAACGATATAAACGTTTAACTTTTTAGTTCATTTTGATCTTCTGAGTTAGTGTTTTAGTTAAGTATAATACTAGAATTTAAATTGTGTAATTTTTTTCAAGGAGGAAGAATAGACGGAAGTCACGTTTTTGAAAGATCCCTCTCTCGCTGCGAGAGAGTGTAGAGATTATTTTTTGCTAAATGATTCAGCAGTGCGCTTTCGAATTTCTTCGTCTGATAAATCTTCAATATGAGTGTAAATATTCCATGTATGAGCAAAAAGGTCTTCTAATGTTCCGGTGCGGTTGTCATAAAATTGATTTTCCACTTTGCCTTTTAATTTCCCACCTGCGTTGACGGCTCGCTCTGCTGTTTTATCCACGTCTTCGACATACAAATGGATAGTCACTGGCGACCTCCCGTAAATGCGCGAACTTCGCGCTCCCATTTCAGGGAATTCATCCGCTAACATAATTCTAGAGTCGCCAATTCTCAATTCCGCATTACCGATCTTACCGCCCGGCATTTCCATGCGTATTTCCTCCTCAGAATCAAACGCTTTTCTGTAAAATTTAGTCGCCTTCGTTGCTTCATTGACAAACAAATAAGGCGTAATGCTGCGATAGCCTGGCGGAATTGCCGTTGGTTTTTTACTCATAATTATCTTCTTTTTTCGATGGGCACCCATCTTTATTCTTTAGGCCCGATATAATCGGCATTGCGCCGAATAATACGGTTATTTTTGCGTTGTTCAAAGAAATGCGCATACCAACCCGTCACCCGAGACATAACAAAAATAGGCATAAACAATAATTTAGTCAGAATATTTAGAAAATGATACGCTGTGGCGCTATAAAAATCCAAATTCGGGAAGAGTTTTTTCTCATCATGCATTGTCTTTTCAATGACATCAGAAATATCAAATAAATAACCATCCCATGCATTGGGGCTAATTTCTAGGCTCAAAATTTTATAATTGAATTCCGCGGATATCGATCCCGATAAACCGCGTATCCAAAACCCATGATTAATTATTTATTCGCTAATTGTCGTTTAATCCAGGCAATAGCTTCATCCGGAATTTTATAAAGCATAATTAAATCTATGGCCGCTTCATTCGATCCGCCATGCAAAGGACCGCGTAAACTGGCAATGGCTGCGGTGAAGGCTGAATAAATATCCGAAAGCGTTGTGCTACAAACGCGAGCACCAAAGGTTGATGCGTTAAATTCATGTCCAGCGTGCAGAATTAACAAGGCGTTCATACAATCAATAGCCACCTGCTCTGCCTTTTTGCCAAGCAGCAAATGCAAAAAATAACTGGCTAGCGTTAAATCATTCAGCTCAGTATTGATTCACTTTCCGCGGTGAAAATAATGATACCAATAACATCGAATAGTGCGAAAAATTGCTACTAATCTATCCGCAACGTTTTGCTCATTTTCAAATCCATTTGCAGGTTCCAAATTACCAGCCATAGAACAACCCCTCCGCATCACATCCATTGGATGTGAATTTGCTGGTGTTCGTTCTAGCGTGTCTTTAAGTGCAGGAGGAAGTGAACGCAAGTTGACTAATTTTTTAGTGTACGTGTCGAGTTCTGATTTTGTTGACAGCTTATTTTTCAACAAAAGTAGGCAACCTCTTCAAAAATTGCGTTGGCGGCTAAATCTTCTATGCGATAACCACGATAAGTTAACCCATGCCCTTCTTTTCCAACTTTGGCTATCGACGTTTCGCCCGCGGATTGTCCTCTTAAACCTTTTGCTGTTTTAGTCATCTTGTTTCCTCTTAACTAATTGATTTAATTTATCTTCACAGGCATGATAATTTAGGGCTTCATACAATTCTTTGCTGGTTTGCATGAAAGTTAAACTCGTTTTTTGCACGCCGTGTTTTTTTATGTCTTCATACACAGCTAAAGTCGCTTTACTCATCACTCGGTTAGCCGAACGCGGATAAAGCACCATTTTAACACCGTGATTAGCCAACTGCACAGCCGTATAAAGCGGTGTTTTACCAAATCAGTCATGTTAGCTAAAACAGAAACCTTTACTGCTTTACAAAAAATGGAATAATCATTAATGTTTTCTAACGCTTCCGCAAAAATCATGTCAGCGCCCGCTTCGACGTAAGTACACCCTCGATCAATCGCTGCTTTTAATCCTTCCGCGGCACAAGCATCGGTTCTAGCTATTAGGACAAAGTCGTTCAACTCAACATCAACTTCTGCTTTAATCCGGTCCAGCATTTCATTTGTATTCACAAGCTTTTCGCCTGGGCGATGACCACAACGCTTTTGTACGACTTGATCCTCCATATGGACCGCCGCTACTTGCGCTCGCTCCATTTCTTTAATCGTGCGCGCAATAGTAAACGCACTACCAAAACCCGTATCGATGTGAACCAATAAGGAAAGATGTGTAGCAGCGGTTATGCGGCGAGCGTCTTCTAATACGTCATGTAACTCAGTAATGCCAAGATTTAGCAATCCCAATGTATTAGCAAAACTCCAACGCCGGACAAATAAATGGCTTTAAACCCGACTCTTTCAGCTTAATAAGCCACAATAGGCGTTGATAGCACACACAATTTATAGGGGATGTTCATTAACAACCGCTTGTCAAAAAAGTTTTCCTGAAGACATAGTTGATAGTTCCTCTGGACATTCAATACTGCAGCCTTTTTAATTTTGATGGTTTGCATATGATGAATACTTCTAATAATATTATTTAGTACCTCTATAGTTATTAATTGTTTTTTCGATTCAGCCTTAATAAACGCGGATTCAATACTAGACTTAGACGATTTTATTTTGGCCTCCATTGTTGCTTTAAAACCAAACCCATCTAGTTCCTTGATGATAGCCTTATTGTATGGCTTCAAATCAAAATTTATATCGCGCTGAAGTAGAGAAAGGTCTGAATTCTCAGAAAAATGGTGCAAACTATATAAAACTCTTAAAGCAGAATCCCGGTAGAATACAGCCTTCTCAAAAAATTTTACTCACCACAAACCGAGAAGGGAAATTTCTTGAAAAATTTCTTTAATCGCATTGATGTAGTCTTTTCGCGAGTGACATCCATATTTTTTTCAGCATTTGTTTTACAGAATTGTGTATAACTATTTTCTGGCTTTAATTATGTCGTATAACAGATCGAGGCGAGGATTGTATAAACATTAATTATCTCTTTTAAGTTTTTTAATTTAAATTTAAAGAGTAAAGGTGCGCCCATTCTAAAATTATCCAGCAAGTATTTTTCCATATCTTTAGTACTGCTTAAATGGATAATTTTTATCAAAGATATGAATTTGATCGCACAATGTCTTTTCTAGATAGCCGATTAGGAATAACTGTCGTCTACTCACGAAATTTAATACAATGCCCACAGCGTATTTTTTTGGCGTAAATAGTAATATTTAAATTCAACGATGCTGGTTGAAAAGGATTTGATACAATTATTAACAACACTGGTTACGATATTGACCCGTTCGGGTATCAAAGCATAATAGCTTAAAGCGTAGGTTAACGAAATAGCGGACGGTCCATAGACGGTATTGGCAAGCACCTCTTTTGAGTAAGGCTGTAGTGCAACGGACTTACCAAATACATATAGGCCTTTTTTATGCGGATTAATTCTCCTGATTTTAACTAACCAGAAATTTTATCCCGAGGACGAGCATATTCTTTTAACCTAGATAAAATGAATGGATAGTCAATTTCTTCTTTACCAGCCGATTTTCGCAGGGCTTCTATCTTCATAATAAACTCCAGTATATCGACTATTTTCCGACATACTGGTTAAGAAATCGAGTGCTAGACTTCAAAAATAAGTAAATAGCCCGTATGCGGCGAATGGGAATACGGCCTACTTGGATTCACCATGTCTTTGGGAGCATTTATCTGAGCTTTCGTGTTCAGCTTCTTTCATTAAGTGTTTGAGTTGTACTTCCTTAAAAAGGCGCGCCATACAAGCTAAATTATGCGCCATGTAGCGCGCACCTTTATTTGTATAAATATGTTTGCCGCCATGGGCTTCGATCTAGCTGGACCCGGGAGCTTGCGTCGCTGACCCAATAATAATCGGAATTCGGGGGAATGGTACAGCTTAAATGCGATAAATTAAATAAAGTGATTCCCGCCGCGTTATGAGCTCCGTCTTCATTACCAGTGACAATAACATCACTCACTTTCCTATACAAAGAAAATTGCCCTGTCTAAGAATCAGCTTCTTTATAAGTGCCGTCGAGCCGTTCGATCACCATCTACGCAACTGAGGAGCGTTCTCCAAACCAAATGGGCGCCCCGATAATTAATATATCGCAAAATTTGATTTTCTTAAAAAGCATTGGCTATTCATCAGCCTTCCCTTCACCGGAGGAAACGCCGAACTTAATTTTATAATCAACTACCCCAATAATTTCCCAATTAACATCCAAGGTTTTCAACACACTACAGACTTTATTAATTAATGCTTCCGTATTAGAAACTATAGGGTAATATTTGAGCGTACAATTTAAAATAAGGGCTTTTAATGAATTATTTGAATTATGGATTCATTGGTTTTCTATCCTTTATAATTAATAGTATTCAGGAAGTTTTAGTAGGATCGAAAAAAATTTATCTATTCACAATAGCACTACTGCCTAAAATTAATAGGCATAATTAATTTTTCTTCCTAATAGTTTTTACACATTCGATAAGGCGATTTTTTTTAAGCTTAATGCTTGCATTAAAAACGCGCTGCCTTGCAAAAATCCTTTTTAGCCGGACCAGACCATATTTTAGTTCTACATGTTTGTTTATTGCAATAACCACCGTAAGTGATGTAGCTACTAGAAGTAACAATTTGACAAGTATAAACTACTTTTTTTGGGGCATCTCGATCGACGATACATTCTACATCTAAACAATTGGCCATGGCGTTAAAATAAACTTAAAGCCCATTCATCCCAGCACAGGCTGGCTCCGTACACGAAGGAAAGCGATGAATTTATCTTCTGAGCAGGCGGAATTAATGGAAAGGTTTGTTTTAATTGAAGCAA
>NZ_CAJRAM010000031.1 GCF_907164965.1 Coxiella endosymbiont of Ornithodoros maritimus | reverse complement strand
ACCAGTTGGCTATTTCCCTCTTGATCAACAGAAGCTAATGGCTGACCTTTTTCTACTTAAAAAGCGGACAAATTTAGGACAAGAGGTTTTTCAAAAATCCTCTTTTAACTCTCTCAATTATTAATAAAATACCCAAATATGCTTTATAAACGTAAGAATGCCCATATTTCCTATCTTTATCTTTCGGCTTTAAAATTCCAATGGCGATAAACCGCTCTATAATCGCCTGTGCCCCTGGACGAGTGTAGCTCGTCCATTTTTGGATGGTGACATTCGTTGCGATATGTTGAGCAAACTATCTTGGTAAAATTTTTATAGCACTTTCTAAAGTACGTTTGCTGAGCGCTTGTATTTTCTCCATATCTTTTTCACCCAGCACAGCGATCTTACCCACGACATCGATTGCTTCATTAACTATTTCAATGACAGCATTTAGAAAAAATCTATCCAAGTAGAAATCTTTCCATGGTGGTAAACCAGTCAATTTTTCACAATAAAGTTGCTGGTATTTTTTAAACTAGGAAGATAAAACAAAACCGGTGTTTCCAAATAGCCTTCTTTCCATAAATAAAAAGTGATTAACATCGTTCCCGGTCTTCCATTAGCAGCTAAAAGCTAAACTCAAAAACAACTTGACGGGAAAAGGGGTGAGGGATAAAAGCTTTAAACTCTTGAGGCTGAGAGCGCATTGCTCCGATTGCTATGATGGTCATCAGTCTGTTTTTCGCTTCCTACTCAGAGTAAACAAAATATAGGGGTTTGTTTGCATTTTATTAATGGATCTAAATAAGGCTTTATTGCGAAAAATCTGATCTTTTCCGAGCGCCCTATCAAAATAATCCTTAAAAAGCGAATTGGAGCGGCGTTGGAAATTTTTAATTAATTGATTTTTAATGAAAAACTGGTAGGCACGATTGGTATCGAACCAACGACCCCCACCATGTCAAGGTGGTGCTCTACCACTGAGCTACGTGCCTACGCGGACGAGACAGGCTAACCTTAACATTACCTCCTATTTTGCGCAACCGGCTCTGGCCTGGTTTATTAATTGACGCTACAGTTTGCGTTATGGAAGCCTTAAAACCACTCTGAGAACCCTCTTCGGAAATTCGCTTACAAAGTCAGATGAGTCATTTTATCTCGGGATATTAACAAACGTTTTTCGTTAAAAATCGACGATTATCCTGCACTTCACCAATGGTCTATCGATCAGCCAGCACTCTTTTGGAAGGCTGTTTGGGATTTTTCTGGGATCAGCGCTTCGCGAGCACCTACCAACATTTTGCTAAGAGGCAAGCGGATGGAAGAATTCCAATAGCTCTTAGGTGCCAAATTTAACTTTACAAAAAATTTATTACGGCATCACAACCAAGACGTTACATTAATTTTTATTTCTGAAACAGGGTATTATCGGAGTATTACTTATGCTGAGCTCTACACGGAAGTCGCTACTCTTGCTATTTTTTTTACGTCAATTCCACGTTGCCCCTGGTGATTGCGTCGTTGGTGTCCTCTCTAAGCAGATCGAAACTGTAATTGCCATGCTGGCGACTGCTAGTGTTGGTGCCATTTGGTCAGCGTGTTCGGCGGATTTTGGGTTAGAAGGTCTTGTAGATCGTTTTGGACAAATTAAACCTAAGGTATTATTCGCCGCTGACAGCCATACTTATTAAAGGAAAAACTTATCATCATCTTGGTAAAATCCACCAACTCCAGCAGCAACTGACTTCACTAACGCGCACAATCATCGTTCCTAATAATCAAAAAAATATCGCTATTAATGAGTGAAAAAATGCCTCTCTTTATGCCGACTGCCTTCGTGTAACTTCTCTTCCTTTTTATTTTGAAGCACTTCCCTTTGATCACACCATCTAGATTCTTTATTCTTCAGGAACCACCGGAAAATTAAAATCTGTGGTGCATAACGCCAGCGGCACTCTCCTTCAACATCTAACGGTCGTGCTTTACGATGGTGCGCCTTTTATCCTACTCCCAGAGCTTTATTCGATTTAATCGACAAGGTTGGTATTTCCATTTTTGGCGTGGGTACAAAAATTTTAGACTAGGCTGAAAAATTCGATTTAGTCCTTAAAAAGAGACATAATTTTTTATCCTTAAAAACAATTTTAACGACAGGCTCTCCCCTTCTTCCTAAAAGTTTTGATTATATTTACAACAACGTAAAATTCAACATTCAATTGTCATCCATTTCGGGCGGCAGCGATATTATTTCTTGTTTCACTTTAAGAAATCCTTTATTGTCCGTCTATCGTGGCGAATTGCAGCGCATTGGCCTTGGCATGGATGTAAAAATTTTTAACGACGGCTGGGATTCCGTAATTGAAGAAAAAGGTGAATTAGTCTGTAAAAGTACTTTCCCTTCAATGCCAATTTATTTTTGGAATGATCCTAAAGGCAAAAAATATCACCAAGCTTATTTTGATAAATACCCGAATACCTGGGCCAACGGCGATTACGCTAAAATAACAAAACGCGGTACAATGATTATCTACGGGCGCTCGGATACCACGCTTAATCCTGGTGGAATCCGCATTGGCACCACCGAAATTTACCAACAAGTCGAAAAAAATTAATGAAATTCTAGATTATCTGGTTACCAATCGACAGTGGAAAGGGGATGAATGAATTATCTTATTCGTTGTTCTCTAAAAAGAAACTACTTTAATTGATTTATTGCGGAAAAAATTCAAACCACCATTCGCCAAAATCTATCAGCTCATCATGTACCGAATAAAATTATCTCTGTACCCGACTTACCTCAAAAAAATCGGTAACATAGTTGAATTAGCAGTAAAAAAATTATTAACGGCGAGTCAGTTAATAACTTAACCGCTCTCAAAAACCCGAAAATACTAGAACATTTCCAGAATCTCAAAGAATTGGTGAGTTAAGAAGACCCCTATCATTACCCAGAAGTGGTAAAGACTAAAAACTTAAACGCGAGATCACGAAGTTCAAAATGAAAATGGCTGTGACTTATGAGTAATAATATGGAAGATTTTTTTAACCTAATCCTTCCTGTATTCTCCTTCACTCCATACTAGCTAACGGTATTAATTCTCATCTCGCAAGGCTCAACGCAATACTTTTCCTACATTGGTTTTTGGCAACTCCTCTCGGAATTCAATAATTTTAAGCACTTTATAAGCGGTCAGAAATTTACGACAATGTTTTATAACCTCATCTTTCATTAAATTTTTATCTTTTTTAACAATAAAAGCTTTAATTTGTTCTCCTGTTTTTCCACTCGATACGCCGATGACAGCAGCCTCACGAATACCCGGATGAGAGGTAAGAATATCTTCAATTTCATTTGGATAAACGTTAAAACCCAAAACAATAATCATGTCTTTTTTTTGATCCAATAAATAAAGCCGCACTCATCGATTCGAACAGAACAATATCTCCCGTATGCAACCACCCATTATCATCAATAACCTTTTCTGTCTCCTCCAGCTTTTGCCAATAACCTCCCATCACCTGCAGGCATCACACGCACAACTCTCCTGGGTCGTGAAGCAGTAAATCATAGCCTTCCTCATCTGAATAAAGTATTGATCCCTACAAAAATGGTAATCTGACTTTCTCCTAAACTCTTAATAAATCCTTTAATATCACAGGGATTAGTAATCAAAAAACACGTTGCTCCCAGTGCCATAAAGCAAAAACAACAAACCGTTAGCGAAAAAATATGATAAAAAGGAAGCGCTCCTACGCTAGTTTCTTCTCCTAATTGATAGAATAGATTTCACCCACGCCTACGCTGCGCTATGTTGGCCAGAATATTCTGATGAGTTAGCATCGCGCCTTGGGGAACTCCTGTCGTTCCACCCGTGTATTGCAAAAAAGCAATATCATCCTTCTTCATTGGCACCTCTCCGAAAGGTAACTGAGCACCTTTGTTTAAGGCTTCTTTAAAAGAAATGCTACCTTTAATTTCCTAAGAAGAAACCATTTTATTAACATACTTAACGATAAAATTAATTACCGGTTTTTTCCACTTCAAACAATCGCCAATTTTTGTGACGATAACGTGTTTGATCTCACATTTTTCCAAAGCTAGCGAAAGCCTCTGGGAAAAACTTTCCAAAACAATAAGTCCTGTCACACCAACATCCTTTAATTGGAAAGCAAACTCGCGGGCGGTGTATAACGGATTAAAATTTACAACGACCAACCCAGCACGAAGGGCGCTAAACATAGCAACAGGGAATTGCAACAGATTGGGTAGTATGATACCGAATCGTTCTCCTTTCTTCATTTTGAGGTGTTTCTGCAAATAGGTGGCAAAATCACGGCTTAATTTATCTAGTTGAGAATAAGAAGTCGAAATACCAAAATTAATAAACGCGGTTTTATCTTTAAATCGTTTACAATAACCTTCTAAAACTTCTTGAAGCGAATGATAAGTCTCTACGTTAAGCATTTCAGTGATCCCTGATGAATAACTCTTTAGCCATATTTTTCGCATTATTTTAATTCCTCTTCTACAAATCGTGATGACAATTCTTCAAATCTAAAATCATCAACATTAATGATACGCATACGGGCTGCATATGCGTTTTGCAACTGCTCCGCTTCGCCAGAAGTAATTATTTTTTCAGCCTCCGCCATTTGCAATTTTTCCTCAAAAGTTTTTCCTTTAATTTTCCTTTCCTTTAACCCTCGATTTAATCTTTTCTGCAACGGTTCGGCAGCAATAACTTCTTTTAGAATGGAGTTTATGGGACGGATGGGGTTATGCGGTGTATCGCCTGTAAGCATGCTGCGCCAATCGTTCTCGAACCCGACTTGGGTACAAAAATATTTCTGCCACTTTTTGACCTAATTTGTCCGTAGGGGGCTTTGTGCATTTTCCAAAGGGAAAAATAATAAAACGCAAATATCTGGCCAACCATCGATTAGGCAAATTCACTAAAAATTCATTTAACCATCTTTCTGTTCGATATGATAAACTTTCACAAACCCACTGTATCAGTGGTGTCATTTCTTCTTCATTTACCAAGTCATAATATTTCATGACGGCAGAACCAATATAAAGATAACTTAACACGTCGCTTAGACGCCTAGATAATCTTTCCTTGCGCTTTAATTCGCCACCCATTATCAACATAGCCATATCAGAAACAAAAGCAAAAGCTACCGAAAATTGCAAAAATTATTGGTAATAGCGCCGCAGTTTGCCGCGAGGCACTCGACCGAAATAGCCCTTACTAATTGCTAGAAAAAAAGCACGTAATTGGTTCAAAAGAACATATACCATATAAGCAAAGATCGGTTTGTCAAAAGCTTTTAAATCTTTCTCGCTCACCGCTGTCATTTCTTTTAATAAATAAGGATGACAACGAATAGCCCCCTGTCCAAAAATAATAAGTGAACGCGTTAATATATTAGCTCATTCTACTGTAAAACCAAGCGGGCTTTCAATAAACCCTTGCGCTAAATAATTATTGGACCCCATACAAATGCCCTTACCGCCGTGAATATCCATCGCGTGACTAATCACTTCTCGATTTAATTGAGTAATATGATATTTGGTAATTGCCGATGCGACAGCCGATTTAAATCCGCGATCCAATATTAGAAAGATATAACTGCCAATACGTGTTAACACTTCTTGAACACCGCCAAATTTTCCAATAGGAAGGTGAAATTGACGGCGAATGCGCCGGCCGTAGGCTACCAGACACATAAACCGCCCACTTAACCCTTCCACTAACTAAAGAAGGCACCGAAATACTCCGGACCCGCTGCCAATCTCTCCATTAACATACGCCAGCCCCAACCAGCCATTTTTACGCACCAATAATATAAGTGAGCGGCACAATCATATCTTTCCCTTGAGTGGGTCCATTTGGGAATGCACAACATAAAGTAAAATGACGTCGCCCTGTAACAGCACCGGGTGTATTAACGGGGATAAGTGCACAGGTAATGCCGAGATTTTCTCGATCACCGATTAAGTGATCGGGATCATATAATTTAAAGGTAATACCGATTAAAGTGGCGATCGGAGCTAAGGTAATATAACGTTTATCCAAATTCAATCAAATAGCGAGCTCTCGTTTTCCATTAAATTCATAATGGCAGACGATGCCGTATCCTCAATTGAGGCAGCGTCCGATCCAGCGACAGGACTGGTCAGAACAAAACAAGGGATTTCTTCGCTCTTCGGTAAACGCGATAAATAATAATTTTTTTGTTCTTCAGTACCATAAGCTAATAACAATTCCGCTGGCCCCAGTGAGTTGAGGATGCTAACCACTACGGCTACGGCAATGCTAACGCTCAAAATTTTCGTAAGAATTTGTGTATGCGCTAACGCGGAAAATTCCTTTCCCCCATATTTTTTCGGAATAATCAGTGCAAAAAAACCGTGCTGCTTTAAGTGTTCCCAAATAAAATCGGGAATGGTAAACCAGCGCTGATTAATGTCCCAATCGTTAATCATACCGCATAACTCTTAAACAGGTCCTTCCAAAAACGCTTGTTCTTCGGGTGACAATTTACCTTTCGGTATATTTTTTAATTTATTCTAATCCGGCATGCCACTAAATAGTTCGCCTTCCCAGCCAACATTCCCCACAGTTAAGGCCTGGCGTTCCGTCAAGGATAAACGAGGCATTTTTTGGCGATAAAAAGACGAGATTTTTTGAAAAAATTTGGCGGAGTAAGGGTAATAAATTAAATAAAACAACCAGGAGTAAAAAACCACCCATAAACTCACCATTTCCCACAGAGTTATTGAACTTAAGAGAGAAACAAGAATAAGGAGAGGAGCGTAGCTAATGCTCCAAACCACCAACGAAACTCGATTGAAGGCGAGAATAACGGCTACCACGATAAATAAAATGACCCCATCCCAAGGTCAGCATGAGAAGCCTCCTGATTCTGATTGTCCATACAAAATAAGAATAACCAAAAGCGGCACCAATTGCACTAAAGCATTATCATCCACCCATCGAAAATTAGGCCATTCCAAAATAATCACGAGCGGTCCCATTAATAGCGCTAATAACCAATCGATCTTAAACCACCAACTGGCTAATCCCCAAATGAACATAACAACCACTATCCCAATAAAAACGATCCAAGTTCTACTTAATTGAGTACGGCGCAGCTCACCGAGTAAAGGGTCAACGATAGCGCAGGACCAAACTATAGGCATGGCGTATTGTTTCCCAGGAGCCAATAGCAAAACGAGACAAAGACTGACTATTGTCCATGCTAAAGACGAAATATTTTTCCCTTCCCTTTCACGTTGTCCCCATAGCAACCACCACCGTTTTAAACGCACGATTTCAAATAAAAGCATTAAGCCAATGATAACGAGCAGTAAAAATTTGGAAGATAAACCGAAAAAATTGAAGCGACTTTTTGCATAGCTGTAATAAAGGAAAGGAATAATTAACATCGAAAGATGAATAAAGCGCCTTAAAATGTGGCCTCTTATTCCACCGACTGTCTTGTGATAACCCTTATCCATTATTAGCTTTACGTGTATCATTTCGGCGATTTATAGAGATGGGAGTTGTGTCTAGCCCAAATGACCAGCGCTGCGTTTACTAATTCAAAGTTATATGGGAAAAGTTTAGACTCTATTGTCTTAGGATTGGTATAACCTAAGTGATAATACCCTTCAATGTCTCCTTTCAAAATCGTCCTCAATAACAGATCGCCTCCTTGAACAAGCACGACGCAATCTAACCCTATTAATTTTTCAATTTCTTTTCCGTAAACGCGAAGACCCGCAACAACTTCTCTTTGAGTAAAACAAGGCTCCACTGCGTCATCCGACACGACCAAATGCACGGTATTTTTATTTCTACTTAGGGATAAAGGTTAACTCTTCTTTTATTCTTCATCCTCGTTTTTTTTGACGTGCTCCATGAGTAGGCAAATCCGTCGTTTCTTATTGAAAGATTACATGGCCGGCATATTGCGCTGCAGATCGTTTTCCGTGCATTAGCCAATCGTAGCTACAATGAACACCTAAATTTAAAAGCGCTTTGACAAACCATCTTGCTGATTTTTCAGGAAGTGTATGTTTTTCGCCGTCCTCCCAATGTTGTAATGTTGTCTTTGCAATCCCTCATTTTTTGGCGAATTCTCATCGAGACAGTTTAGTCATTTCTCAGGCCGCCTGTACCCGCTTTGCTCTGCTCAAGCGTTCTTCCTTCAAACGCTTCCATAGTCATTCCCTCCACTTTTGAGGCGATGTAAGAAAAATCCCACAAGAAATTTGGTGAATTTCTGATTATAGCATTTATGTCAAATGTAACTCAATATAATAAAAAAGACCAGCATGTCGATTGAAGCATCACTGGCCCAAAATAAAATAGGTTTGGGGCGACAGTATCGCCCAGCACTTCCCTCAACCATGCATTTCTATGGTATCACACATCAGAGATCATTTTTAGTGTTAGGCATACTGTTGCCTCATCTGCACAATGATTACAAAAAAACCAATAAAGAATCCACTTATACTATTAGTCAAAGGTAATCCGTTCATTCAAAAAATTCATGTCCAATTGTTGAAAAAATTAAATTGCGAAGTGACACTGGCTATAAACGGACAATCGACTTTAGCTCTTTATTGCAAGAAATTCGATCTTATTTTTTGGATATCAATCTTTCAGACATGAATCGTACGGGGGTTTTCAAAGCGATACGGGAACGCACCAGCAGAACTCCCATTATTCCTGTAGTAAGAACAAATCCCGCTATTTTTCCGCAGGCATAAATGATTTTATTAAAAAACGAACTACTCAAACAATGTTAAAACGAGTGCTCAGTTATTAGATTCAGTGATTTGAACCCGGTATTGTGACATCTGGTTATTGGACCTAAGCTTCGATATCAAACTTAAGTTCAATTGCAAACAGGCAGCTCGCAAAGAAAATTCACAAACCCCATAATTATTACTTCCGAACAGCCATCTCGGACACTCGTGTGGCTAAAGAATTTTTCGAATATCATGTTCCAAACAATATCCTGAAAGCGGCTGATTTAAATTCGCTGCATCTTCAAAAAAGCAGTTTCATTGACGAGCACCTAAAAGCTTCCATGGCTAACATTCTTTATTCGGTGAAACTTAACTGTCGTCCTGGTTATTTTTATATAATTGTGGAACATCGGCGCAACCCTGATAAGTTAAATGCCTTACCGTCTCTTATGATATATCCTTCGTATTATTAATCATCACCTCAAGAAGAAAGATTATCTTCCTTTAACTATCGTGGTTCCTCTCATTTTTTATGACGAAAAAAACGATATCCCTATTCAACGGATCTTTTTACTCTATTTGGCGATGAAGAGCCATTAGCCCGAGAAGTACTCTTAAAACCTTTTACACTTGTTGATGTGACTCAAATGGGTGATGAAAAGCTCAAGGTGATGTGATGGGTAGGTATTATGGAACTCATTCAAAAACACATTTTTGCACGAGATTTTATTGCTTTTCTTAAGGAATTGTTACCCTTGTTAAAACGATTGAAGCAAGCGAACGCCCATAACTTAATTAGCAGAATCACTTATCTCCTCCAAGCTGATATTGAGAATCCCATTGAAGCTGTTAAGCTGATTCATGAAGAATTATCACCCAATATGGGAGGTGACATTATGTCCTTGAGTATTTCTATTTAAGACAAACGTCGTTGTGCTCATTGAGCACGCTGGAGCTGTAGCTGAAAGACTCCAAAAAAAGGGCCTTAAAAAAGGCCTCTCCGAAGGACAAAGCTTAGCTAAAGGACTCGAGCAAAAAATTCGAAATGAAGAAAAGCAATTCTTGGCCTGTCAAATGCTGCGATCCCTTATTGATTGCGAAACCAACAGGACTTCATTTAGAAGAAGTCCAAGCGGGCACCCTAAATAACGAGCAACTTTATACTAGTGTCTTGTCAACATTCAATTTTAGAGTTGGCGCGGGGTGCGATTAAAAGTATAGGTTTTCAACAAATAGCCTGTATGAAGCGCAGTGAAATACGGGGATGATAGACGAGATCATTATTTTCCCGTATTCTGCTTTGGTCTATACGTATATGGCCCCAGGGTTGTTGTCAACAATCAGTTTTGACGAAAAGAACGTATATGCGGCTTCACCGAGCCACCGCATGAATTAGCCTCATCAACCTCAGGTTTTACCTTAACGTCCTTAACATCACATTGCCGCGTTTACTAATCCGCGACAAGACCTCCTTATTCTCACTCGCGTGTTGTGGAGGAACTAACCCAATAAACACCAACAACTTGCCAGAAACAGATGAAATTGATGAATGTCCCTCCCCGTTCGCATAAACCGGCAGCGCCGTTAAATCCCCCCCGGCTGCGCTGTACCCGTTGACAATCCTCATTGGTTTTTACCACGGCTTT
>NZ_CAJRAM010000030.1 GCF_907164965.1 Coxiella endosymbiont of Ornithodoros maritimus | reverse complement strand
CACATATTGAGCGCCTAACCCCTCTCGTGTGGATCACCTTACCCCACTCATCAATCCCACACAGTTGAAAAACCCCTTTTGCAATAAATACCAACACCAAGTATTTTAATATCTTTCATGGCCCTGCTCCTTTTTTTAAAAATAGAAACTCTATGTTGGCGCATTATAACGCCCTCTTTAAGGAGGGGCACTTTTCATTAGGTTACCTTAGTTATGGAGTTCTTTCGAGTAATTCGAATACTTTCTCTTTTTGAGCCACATACCCGATCGCTACAAGGTCTGGGTTCGTAAGGGAATACTTCTCCTTGTATCGCAATTCTTTCCGATTTACCCATCGCACCGCCCGCCTCGTTTAGAAGGTAATGACCTGCCCCTATCCCATTCACTGGTCTCGCTAAAGCGAGGCTAAAAATTGCCTTTTCCTTCCGCGATCCAACAAAATCTTAAAGAGCTGTTTAATCGAACAATCTCACAACCGGAGATAGCGTTAAATAACTCTGGTAGGCGAGCCTAAGTATTAGCCCAATAAAACAGAAAACAAATCTTTTTCCATTTTTCTTGTTTGAATAGGGGTTAGCGTTTCGTCGGCGACTTGCCTAAAAGCGCCGTTTCCAGGAGAGGCTAAGTCACATACCTCAAATACGGGCGCGTAAACCACGCCCATCACGGGTTCGTGCCGCTCAATTAAAACGATGTTAACTGTGAATTCATCGCGATTCTCGATAAATCCTTGCGTACCAATCTAAAGGATCTAATAACCAATATCGCTCCCTTTTCTGACGCACCGCATTAAATGGCAAATCTTGCCTTCTTCCGATAAAATGGAAATAGTCGGCGTTAACGCGGTTAGCCCTTTTTGAAGGATTTTATGCGCGGAAAGATCGGCTTCGGTAACCGGTGTGCGGTCTTCTTTTTACATGACACGTAGGTCTTGTTTAGACAATCCGAAATATTTCAAAATTTCACCGGCGGTTTTTTTGCTAATAAAACAAGGGATTTTAACCAATGATCGTCCACGTTGATCCCGCTCCACTAAAAATAAAACGACCACACTGCGCGCTTCATGAAATTCAGGATAGACAAGCAATTCTTCCATCTGGGAAAGCTTCCAAGGAATCACCTCTAACGGCTCAGGTCCATCACTAACCATCGTTTCGCGGTAAAGGTCTTTTGACAAAATAATGTCCATTTTAGAATGCAAATAGGCAGAAGAGGCGCTGTAAGCGGCAATGACCGACATATCGCCCGATCCGTATCCCACTTCTTCTTTCAACTCACGCTCAGCGGTAACTGAAATCTCTTCATCGCTCTCAATGAGCCTCTTTAGGAAGCCCAACACATGTTCATCCATACCCGCGCTATATTTGCATATCAGCAATACTATAACTTCATCCAACAAAGGGATAATCATAACAGTCCCAAACTCGCGCCCCGAATGCGTTCAAAATGACGCTTCTGCCCATTAGAAAAACACAAATGAAGAGCCCCTTGATATCAAACAACCCACTCTAGGTTAAGATAGCTCTGTTAAAAATAACGAGTTTTTTTCATGGTACTCCTGATATGCAATTTTATTATAACTAACTGTTGATGGAGGAGCTATGATAGTAGAATACGCCGATGTCGGCTATTCCGCGCTTAGTCTTTATATCCATATGCCGTGGTGCACTCGCAAATACCCCTATTGTGATTTCAATTCACACGCCTTACATCAAGATCTGCCTGAAGAAGCTTATATCGACGCCCTGATTGATGAGTTGAGACAGCAAATAGCTTTAATTGAAAAGCGTCCCATTCATAGTATCCCCATTGGTGGCAGAACTCCGAGCTTATCCCCCCCAATCGCTTATCAAAAATTATTTGAGGAAATAAAAAAGGAATCCCTCTTAAAAAAGGAGGTTGAAATTAGCCTAGAGGCGAATCCCGGCTCGGTGGAACAAACCAAATTTAGGAGCTATCGGGAAATCGGCATTAATCGCTTATCCATTGGCGTTCAAAGTTTTCAAAATGATAAATTAAAAATTTTAGGGCGCATTCATAGTGCAGAAGAGTCCAAGCAAGCGATTAAGATAGCAAAACAAGCGAATTTTGAAAATATTAATGTAGACTTGATGTTCGGTCTGCCGAATCAAAAAATTAACGAGGCTCTCGATGACTTACAAATAGCCATTGATTTAGAACCCACTCATCTTTCTTGGTACCAGTTAACGTTGGAGCCCAACACCTTTTTTTATAAATAGCCCCCTGCACTTCCTACGGAGGATTATATTTGGGAAATTCAGTCAAAAGGCCAAAAATTGTTGCGAAAATATGGGCTTGTCCACTATGAGGTTTCTGCTTACTGCCGCAACGGTCGCTTTTGCCAACACAATATCAACTATTGGGAATTTGGCGATTATCTCGGCCTCGGGCAGATGCGCACAGCAAATTAACGGCTCAGGGTAAAATTACCCGTTATTGGAACATTAAAAAACCCCGGTTTTACATGGACTCTAAAAAACCTTCAAGGAAGGCAGCCAACCCCTTTACCCTGATGAATTACCTCTTGAATTTATGATGAACGCGCTACGCTTGCAAAAGCCTATCTCGCTGGTACTCTTTACAAAACGAACGGGATTATCGCCTTCTGGAACGGGATTATCGCCTTCTGTTTTAGGGCGCTGGCTGGAGACAGCCGAAGAACACAACCTCCTCAAATCCGATAAACAATACGTGAGGCTCACCCCCTTAGCATCGTTTTTTAAATGAGGTATTGATTTTACTCTAATCAATCTTGAGATATCTCTTACAAGAGATCTAGTCTTTCTCTACTTCCTTTTCTCCCTACAATTGGCTATTATTTAGGCGCCGGACCTGAAATTGCCCCACGAAGGCAAAAGGAAAACTTCTCAGGGAAGCATGGGAAGGGATCTCGCAAGAGTCTTTAAGGAATGTTTGTGATAGTGTGGCGGGAATCGGTTACGGAAGATCGTTCCTGCCATTCTGTCGCAAATGTACGACTTAACCACACAAAACCCCAACACTTCATCCCAATTAATGTATCCCTGTATAGATAGCCGGCGAGCTTCAATCTCTAAAAAATCGTGCAAACGTGGGACTTCAGTGCACGGAGTGCGGTGCGCTGAAAGACAATAGGTTCCCGCCTGCAGAATGCCTAGGCGTCAACTTAAGCATAAACCCCTAATGGCTGTAAAGTTGATGCTTCTCTTTCATTCACCTTGTTCCTTTCAAAGCTTCTTAACACAAGGGGCCTCTATCATTACCCACCCGTGGTGAAGCGTGAAAAACTTAAAAACCCGTCGTCCTCCCGCGGGGGCATCTGCTGTATTAATTGAAGCATACAAAACCTTCACGGCCGAGTCGGGAGAATTCCGGCTAAAAGGCTAAGAAAAACACCGATGGTGCTTTTCTTAGCCTTTTAGCCGGGACTCCAGCCTGCGCGGGGATAACGAGGGGGCGAGAATGAGGAGTTCAAAATTAGAATTACGGCGTTAATTGTTATTTGCTATATTTTCTGATGGATCAATTCGGTAATTAAATGCGCAAAATTTTCCTTAAATTTACCATGCAATAAATGAATCCCAGATGGATAAGTATAAATTTTACAGCAATCATTTTCCCTACAAACTTCATTTAATTGTTCGCAAAAAATAGGTAAATCGTCCTTAGCAATAATTACTGAAAACGAGGGACACATCTTTTTAAAAAAAGCTCGACTATTATCATCCAGCTTAAGAATTTCCTTCACTACAGGCGTTGCGATATAAAGCAAATTTTTCATATTTTCGATATATACCGTGGCTGTTTTATCGGCGATGTTTTTGCCGGGAAATTCAGATCCGATCGCCGCATAATTACAATTTTTCCTCCACAGCGAATAGGTTATGCAATAAAACATTCAAAGGAAAACTATTCCCTTAATAAAAACGGCGGGTTGGTACAGGATAATCTGGCTATTTTTAGGCAATTGATTTTCTCGGGCAAGATTAATTAAAAACGCACCGCCATAGGAGTATCCCAAAATCACGACATGTTTATAATGAGACGATAATTTATTTATATAGGTTTTCAAATAATCACTTGTTAATTTATTATTATAATATTTCGAAACCGTTTTCAAATTTCTGCCTTCGTAGGGTAATCATGGGAGATAAACATCAACTTTAGCGTTAATTTTTTTATTATTAGCAATGTCACGAAATATATCTGGTGATCCCAAATAACTGTGGATAATAAGCAAAGCAGACAAATTGGAATGGGCGTGTTGAATAGGTTCCATCCCTTTAACGATTCCTTTCTCATTTCGTCCATAAAGCTGATTGACCACCCATTCCGCTTCCTTATCCAGAAAGATGAGCGATCAATAAAAAAATAAATAACAAAAGAAAAAACGCGGCGAGGAGCACGATCCCTACTTTTAGCGTTCGACTCATCAAATTTACAACCACCTCTTTTGAGCAGCACAGCGAGCCGCATACACATGGGAAGACACGCGACGAATTTCGGCGCCTAATTGCGCCAGTTTTTCTTCAATACATTCATACCCGCGATCAATGTGATAAATTCGATCGACAATGGTATTGCCACGGGCCATAAGCCCGGCGAGTACCAAACCAGCAGATGCCCGTAAATCCGTAGCCATCACCGGCGCACCCGTTAATTTTTCTTTGCCGCGAATAAAGGCTTTACTGCCTTGCAATTTAATATCTGCTCCCATTCGTTGCAATTCATGGGCGTGCATAAAGCGATTTTCAAAAATGGTTTCTGTTATAACAGCCTGACCTTCGGCCACGACATTAAGCGCCATAAACTGCGCTTGCATATCCGTTGGCATTTCCGGATAAGGTGCTGTCACGATATCGACAGCTTTAGCTCGGCGGCCCTGCATATCTAGATCCACCCAATTTCCCCCAATTTTAACGCGTGCACCCGCCTCGTGGAGTTTCTCTAAAACGGCACCTAACGTTTTAGGCAAAACATCTCTGATCCTCACATGCCCGCGTGTCATCGCTGCCGCCACGAGATAAGTGCCGGCTTCAATCCGATCCGGCAAAATGCTATAATTACCACCCGATAATCGATCAACTCCATCAATAACGATTGTATCGGTTCCTGCCCCCGAAATTCTAGCCCCCATTTTGTTAAGGAAATTGGCGAGATCCTGGGCCTCGGGTTCACAAGCGGCATTATGAATAATAGTTTGCCCTTCGGCCAAAGTGGCGGCCATAATGAGATTCTCTGTGCCTGTAACGGTAATCTTTCCCAAATTCAACTCAGCGCCTTTTAAACGACCTTCAACGGTCGCATGGATGAACCCATCTACTAACTCAATATCCGCCCCTAACGCCCGCATCCCATCGATATGAACGTCAACTGGGCGAGATCCAATCGCGCACCCCCCGGGCAAAGAAACTTCAGCCTTTCCAAAACGGGACAATAAAGGACCTAAAACAAGGATTGAAGCCCGCATGGTCTTTACTAATTCATAAGAAGCATGGACGTTTTGAATTTGCGAGCAACCTACCTCGATACTCATCCGCTCATCGATGGTAATTTGAGCCCCCATGCGCCCCAGCAATTCGATCATGGTAGTGACGTCGTTCAAATGAGGGATGTTACTTAAGAGGACGGGTTCTTCAATCAACAAAGTTGCCGCTAGGATAGGAAGGACAGCGTTTTTCGCACCGGATATGCGGATTGACCCATTTAAAGGCACTCCACCAACAATGATTAACTTATCCATAGTGTCATTTCATCCTTGATCTTAATATCATCATAATCCATCCACCAATTCATGCTAACCTTACCTAGAATTTTAGTGCTCATAAAATCCGGTGACTCTATTCATAATTTTGACTTATAATACCGAAACTCAAACATTGATTCATTATTTCTATGTCAAACAATCAGAATTTTTATACGTTAGGAAAAGCAGTCATCGCAACGGAATTGCGAGCGATTCAATCCTTGCATGCGCGCATTGATGAAAAGTTTATAACGGCTTGTAATACGCTCTTTAATTGTAAAGGACGTGTCGTTGTCCTCGGCGTTGGCAAATCGGGTCATATCGCCAAAAAAATTGCCGCCACGTTGGCAAGCACCGGTACGCCATCCTTTTACGTTCATCCTAGCGAGGCAAGCCATGGCGACATGGGGATGGTCACGCCGCAAGACGTCGCTCTCGCTATTTCCTATTCGGGGGAGACTCAAGAAATCATCAACCTTCTCCCCACGCTCAAACGGCTCGGTGTCGCCTTGATTGCCCTCACCGGAAAAATGCAATCCACATTAGCGCGGATCGCCGATACGGTTATCGACGTCAGCGTTGAGCAAGAAGCCTGTCCCCTCGGGCTGGCTCCGACGTCAAGTACAACGGCAATGCTCGTTATGGGAGATGCGCTAGCCATTGCTCTTCTGGAAGCCAGGGGTTTCACCGCCGACGACTTCGCCCGTGTCCATCCGGGAGGTTCTCTTGGTCGTCGCCTGTTGCTTCATATCGCTGATCTGATGCACCCTAAAGATAAAATGCCTATTGTCAAACCCGATTGCTTGTTGGACGAAGCGTTAGTTGAAATTACCAAAAAGAGTTTGGGCATGACCACGGTCGTTAGCGATTCCGGCCAATTATTGGGGGTTTTTACCGACGGTGATTTACGTCGCACTTTGGATAAGGGATACGATATTCATCGCACGCCTATTGAAAAAGTCATGACTAAAAATAGCATCACCGTTCCCCCTAAACTCTTAGCGGCTGAAGCCCTCAAAATGATGCAGCAGAACAAGATTACTTCGCTTGTGGTCGTGGATACCGACGCCTCTCCTGTGGGGGTTATCCATATGCACGACCTTTTGCGAGCCGGAGTTATCTAGGCATGCAAACAACGGCTGACCGACAAGAACGAGCCCGCCACATTAAATTATTAATCCTTGATGTCGATGGTGTTCTCACCGATGGCCGATTGCTCTATTCCCCGCGTGGAGAAATTTTAAAAGTTTTTCATGTACACGACGCTCTTGGAATCAAACAGTTATTAAAGGCGGGTATTGAAGTAGCAATTATAAGCAGCCGCAAAAGCAAAGCTGTTTCAAGACGAGCTACTGAATTAGGCATTCAGCACGTATTCCAGGGTCAACCCGACAAACGCATCGCTTTTAAAAAGCTACTAAGCCAACTAAAGCTCGATGAGAAGCAAGTCGCCTACGTCGGCGATGACCTGCCCGACTTACCAATTATGCAACAAGTCGGTCTCGCCATCGCAGTTGCCAACGCGCTTCCCGCTGTGCAACAACAAGCGCACTGGAAAACGCGCAAAGAAGGGGGGCAGGGCGCAGTACGAGAGGTCTGTGATTTTATTTTATCTTGCCTTGCCTTTGAGGATACAATGCAGTGATGGCACGAAATATGAAAATAAGTTTGTTATTAATCGTCGCTGCGTGCCTCTCTACATTGCTGATCCTTCGGACAACAACATCCGACGAACGGCCTTCCCAAGAGCAATTAAACCACCAGCCGAATGCTTTTATGCGCGATGTGAACTACTACCAATACGATGAGGAAGGGCTGCTGCATAGTCACCTGGCCTCTCCACTTATTATCCATTTTCCTTACCAGAATTCGTTTCAATTTACCCGCCCTCATTACCTTATTTACACGGATAAACGCATCCCTTGGAACATCACCGCCAATTCCGGAAAGAGTCAGCAAGGCATCAAACAGATCTATTTATGGGATCACGTAAAAGTCCACAAACCGCCACAGCCGACAAAGCCCGAAACGACCATTACCACTAGCACGCTAACCCTCTTCCCAGACCGCTCTTTTGCTAAAACAAACGATCCCGTTACTATTATTACCCAACCTAATGCAGTCATAAAAGCCACTGGAATGGCGTCTAATTTAAAAAAGGGATTAGTACATCTTTTATCGCATTCACGAGGTCTCTATGAAGTCGAGCCACCAGCGGGGAAAAACAATTCTTAGCCAAATAGCGCTTCTACTACTAACAGGGCTTCCCCTGTTAGCCATTGCTTTGTCCAGTGATCAGTTTAAACCTTACTACGTGCGTGCGATAGAAGTGATCTACCGTCGACCTGACCATATTACCCTCTATCACGGTGATGTTTACGCCACTCAAGGCACTACCTGGATCTCAGGCGACAAAGTGATCGTCTATCATAATCCGACCACTAATCGAATCATACGATTGAAAGCCATTGGCCACCCGGCGCATTACTCAACGATGCCCGATAATCAAAAAGCACGTTTATATGCAGAAGCTGAGACCATCCTCTATTTCCCAGCCAAAGCGCAGGTATTACTGATTAAAAACGCTCGCGTTACACAAAAACAAAATATCCTCACGGGGCCTCATATCTGGTATGATGTTAAAAAGCAAACCGTGATATCAACACTCCCTAATGGTAAAGGCAATACCACCGTGGTGATAGAACCGCAGTAACAATGATGGCTATTCTCAGCGCCAAACGATTACAAAAAAGTTATAAATCCCGTCCTGTAGTCAAAGACGTTTCATTAGCTATTAGCAATGAGGTCGTTGGCCTTCTCGGCCCCAATGGCGCCGGAAAAACAACGAGTTTTTATATGATTGTGGGCCTCATTACTCCTGAGAGCGGGGAAGTCTTTTTAGATGATCAAAATATTAGCTTTCAACCCATGCACAAACGAGCACGTTTAGGCATCGGGTATTTGCCTCAAGAAACGTCAATTTTCCGGAAACTGTCAGTCGCGCAAAATATCATGGCTATACTGCAACTGCGTAACGACCTTTCCAAACAACAACGTCAGGAAAAATGCGAATCATTAATGCAAGAATATCACGTTAACCATTTGCGTGATATTCCTGGTTACATTTTATCCGGCGGTGAAAAACGGCGTGTCGAAATTGCGCGCGCGCTTGCCATGGGCCCAAAATTTATTTTGCTGGACGAACCCTTTGCTGGCATTGATCCCATTTCTGTCATTGACATTAAACGAATTATTATTCAATTGCGTGAGCGTGGAATTGGAATTTTGATTACCGATCATAATGTTCGAGAAACCCTTGATATTTGCCAACGCGCTTATATTGTCAATGATGGTGCTATCATTGCCCACGGAACGCCTGGCGAAATATTGCGTAATAAAGACGTGCGAGCGGTTTATTTGGGGGATGAATTTGATTTAGGGCGGACCGCTGCTTACCTCTCCTAGCTTCTACACAAACTGGAGAGAATTGAGCGCTGAGGTTTACAAATTTTTTCCGAAAGTAAGTCAAAATATTTTTTCATAACAGTAAAGGAGAAACATCATGCATATTCAAATGACAGGCCAAGGGGTGGATATTTCACCCGCATTACGCGAACTCACTAAAAAAAAATTACACCGCATACAACCTTGTCGCGATGAAATTTCTAATATCCACATCATCTTCCATATTAATAAACTGAAAAAAATCGTCGATGCGAATGTTAAATTACCGGGAAGCACCATCAACGCGCAGGCAGAATCGGATGACATGTATAAAACAGTCGATTTGCTGATGCATAAATTAGAAAATCAACTTTCAAAGTACAAAGCCAAAAAAGGCGATCACCGCTAATGTCACTTCATCAAAGCCCCGAGAAACCCCCGGGGGCTCTCAAACAAACATGGCATGCGAATTTTCTCGTTATTGATAAAATGGGGGTTTTAATTACGGGGGAAGCGAATATCGGCAAAAGCGAGCTATCACTAGCGCTAATCGATCGTGGTCACCAACTAGTGTGTGATGACGTCGTGGACCTTAAACAGGAAAATAAACAATTAATGGGTTCTTGTCCGTCCGTCACAAACGGTTACATTCTAATCACGGGAATTGGCATTATCAATGTCCATAAATTATTTGGTCTCGACGCAGTCGTAAACCAACATGAAGTTCATTTATCAATCTCGCTCGTTAAACCAGAAAAAATGCCGCTGCTGGATGACCCCCTTAATCCTTTTTACCGAAGTGAAATTATTTTAGGTATCAACGTACCTAAAATCCTATTTCCTATCCATCCAAGAAGGAATTTACCTTTACTTATCGAAACATTGGTACGCAATCACCGTTTAAAAATTGAAGGGTATGGCTCCAGGCACCATTTCCACGATCATTTTTGAAAAGCAAGAAACAACTATGATTCAAAAAAGAATTAAAATTATCAACAAACTCGGCCTACACGCCCGCGCCGCCATAAAACTAACCAATTTGGCCTTCCGCTACCAAAGCGAAACGTGGGTGCGTTTCAAGGGCCGCAAAGTAAATGCTAAAAGCCTTATGTGTCTCATGGTCCTCGCTGCCAATCAAGGCGCTGAAATAGAATTAACTGTCTCCGGCGAAGATGAAAAAGAAGCGATGGAAGCCATCGAAAAGTTAATTAATGATAAATTCGGTGAAGAGGCTTAGACCTTAAACTATTCCCCTGCAACAGTCATTTGTTCTATCAATATGGAACCCGTTTTAATGTTGCCACGAGGGTCGATGTCATTACCGATGAGTTGGATTTGTTTGAACATGTCTTTGAGATTGCCAGCAATGGTGATTTCTTCTACAGGATATTGAATTTCACCGTTTTCTATCCAGAAACCAAAAACGCCCCGTGAATAATTGCCGGTAACGAGGTTAACACCTTGCCCCATGAGTTCTGTCACTAATAATCCGCGTTGCATTTCTTTCAACAAAGCAGTTAAATTTTTATCGCCGGTCGTGATAAATAAATTATAAACTCCGCCTGAATTTCCCGTTGTTTCCATCGCTAATTTTTTCGCTGAATAGGTTCCTAACACGTAATGGGTTAACACGCCATTTTCAACAAAATTTATTTTTCGTGTTTTGACACCACTTTCATCAAACGGTGTACTGCCAATTTCGCCTGGCAAATGGGGATCTTGATGAATAGAAACGAATTCAGGGAAAATTTGTTGATGCAATTGATTTTGCAAAAACGAAGTGCCGCGGTATAAATTAGAGCCGCTAATTACCGAAATAAATGACCTTAACAAACTTCTAGCAATCGGCGCATTAAAAATAACAGGGCATTGGCGCGTCGACAATCGCCTCGCGCCAAGGCGGCGAATGGTTTTTTCTGCGGCTTGTTTAGCAATCGTTTTGATAGATGACAATTTTTTTGGGTCTCTGGCTAACGTATAATCATGATCACGTTGCATGAAGCGATCTCGTTCGGCAATTAGCCCACAACCAAGCGTATGCCACGTTAAAGGATAATACCCCAAAAATCCATGAGAATTACCGTATATAGTGAAAATGCGATAGGTCGATAAATTCGCCCCTTCGGACTGCTTAATTTGGGGGTCATGATTTCTTGCCAGTGCCTCACATTCAATGGCTAAGTTAATCGCTTGCTTCGGCGTAATATTCCACGGATGGGAAAGCGCCAAGTCGGGATAATCCCTCGCCATTTGACTCGCATCTGCTAATCCCGCACAAGAATCCTCCTGAGTGAACTGAGTCATCGCTGACGCTTTTTCAAAAGCCCTTTCTATTCCTTCTAATGACAAATCCGAGGTGCTGGCATTACCGGTGCGCTGTTGATGATAAACAGTAATATCCATTAAATTCTTACGGTGATGTTCAAGTGTTTCCACATCACCAAGGCGGACATTAACTGAAAAACCCGTTTCTATTGTCGCGCTAATTTCAATTTGATCAACGCGTTTTTTTTCTCGCTCTAAAAGATGAAAAACATTAGCTTGCAATTGTTTTTGTTTATCTAACATGAAATAAACTAATGAGCTCGGGAATCCCGATCCTCTTTACGCGATTTATTGAATGATGTTTTTATCGGCGGCTCTTTTACGGGGGCTTTAATTTCCGGTATACGTGTGAGCGCTAATTCAAACACTTGATCGATCCATTTGACAGGATGGATTTTTAAACCGCGTGTTACGATGGATGGAATTTCTTTTAATTCACGTTTATTTTCTTCGGGAATGATAACGTGTTTAATATTACCCCGCAATGCTGCCAGCAATTTTTCTTTAAATCCACCAATCGGCAAAACCTCGCCTCGTAAAGTAATTTCCCCCGTCATGGCAATATCAGCACGCGCAGGGATTCGCGTAATTGCCGACACCAACGCGGTGCACATGCCAATCCCCGCGCTGGGGCCATCTTTTGGTGTGGCGCCTTCGGGGACATGGATATGAAAATCGTGCGATTGGAAATAATCTTCCGAAACACCGAGTGTCGAACCCCGGCTTCGTACGACCGTTGTGGCCGCATGAATGGACTCTTGCATCACATCACCCAATCGCCCCGTATGCAATGATTTTCCTTTTCCCGGCATCACCTGCGCTTCTATCGTTAATAACTCACCACCAAATTCTGTCCAGGCTAAACCAGTCACTTGACCGATTTGATCTTTTTCTTCAGCAAGGCCAAAACGATGACGTTTCAGTCCCAAATATTTTTCAAGATTGCGAATAGTGATTTTACGCTGCTTGATTAATTTCGCTTTTTTACCCTGTTTCAACTCTTCTTTCAACGTCAAAATTTCTTTGACCACTTTGCGAGAAAGCTTTGCTATTTCTCTTTCTAAAGCTCGGACACCGGCTTCACGCGTGTAATAGCGAATAATTTCGTAAATAGCGCCGTCAGAAATATGAATTTCGCATTTCTTTAATCCCGTTTGCTTCATTTGACGCGGAATCAAGTAACGTTTAGCAATATTTAATTTCTCTTCTTCGGTATAACCGGCTAATCGAATAACTTCCATTCGATCTAAGAGAGGCGGCGGTATGTTGAGCGAGTTCGCAGTGGCAATAAACATTACGTCAGACAAATCGTAATCGACTTCTAAATAATGATCACTAAAGGCGTTGTTTTGCTCAGGGTCAAGCACTTCTAGCAAGGCCGCGGCGGGATCGCCACGAAAATCAGCGGCTATTTTATCAACTTCGTCCAACATAAAAATTGGATTACGGACGCCAGCCTTTCCCATCTTCTGAATAACTTTACCTGGTAAAGCGCCTATATAAGTGCGACGATGGCCCCGAATTTCTGCTTCATCGTGAATACCGCCTAATGAAATGCGTACAAACTTACGACCGGTTGCATTAGCAATGGATTGGCCCAATGACGTTTTACCCACACCGGGCGGTCCCACTAAACATAAAATAGGACCTTTTAATTTTCGCACACGCTGCTGAACAGCTAAATATTCGATAATGCGTTGCTTAACTTCTTCTAATCCATAATGGTCCGTCTCTAAAATTTCTTGAGCCTGTTTTAGATCCTTGCTGATTTTGCTACGCAATTTCCAGGGCACCTGCAACAACCAATCCAAATAATTCCGGCTCACAGTAGCTTCAGCCGACATAGGCGGCATCATTTTTAACTTATTCAACTCGCCCATCGCTTTTTCTTTGGCTTCTTCTGGCATCCCTGCTTTTTCAATTTTTTCAAGTAACTGCTGTTGCTCATCCACAGGCCTGCTTTCTTCGAGCTCACCGAGTTCTTGTTGAATCGCTTTAATTTTTTCACTCAAATAATATTGGCGTTGACTTTTCTCGACTTGTTGACGTACCCGACCCTGCACCCGCTTTTCGACTTCGACTAAATCCAATTCTTCCGCTAATAAGCCTTGTAGTAATTCAAGACGTTTTTTAACAGCAATTGTTTCCAGTATTTTTTGTCGCGCATCCAATTTAACAGTTATATGTGCCGCTATGCTATCCGTCAAATGTCCAGGGTCTTCAATGCTGGCCAAGGAAGGCAAAAGTTCAGGAGGAATTTTTTTATTGATTTTTGTTAATTTTTCAAACTGACCCAACACAGTGCGAACTAATGCTTTGATATCAGTTCCACCGCCTTTACTCTTCTCTTCTTCTAAAAGTTCAACTGTGGCACTCAGATAATTTTCTTTTTTCTCTAATCGCAATAACTTCGCTCGTTCCAAACCTTCAACCAAAACTTTAACTGTTCCATCAGGCAATCGTAACAATTGTAAAATAATGGCAATAGAACCGACCTCGTGAAGATCTTTTTGTTCGGGGGAATCTCTATTGGGATCTTTTTGGGCGACAAGGTAAATCCGTTTATCGCCTTCCATTGCAACTTCAAGCGCTTTAACTGATTCTGCACGACCAACAAATAATGGGATTACCATGTGAGGAAAAACAACGACATCACGTAAAGGGAGTAATGGTAATTCCAATTTTTTAATGGTTAGTTCAGTCATGGTGTTCCTTAAATTATTCTTGAGCCACCTTACGAGAAGTTTTTTCATGATGATAAATAAAAATAGGCGGCGAAGCCTGATGAATAACCCCACTATCGATCACGACTTTTTTTAATCCGGCGGCTACCGCAGGAAGATCGTACATTAAATCCAGCAAGGTATGTTCCACAATTGAGCGCAACCCGCGCGCACCCGTTTTTTGTTGAATAGCCCGCTTTGCAATTGCCTTTAACGCATCTTCTCGAAAATCTATTTCCACACCTTCAAATTCAAACAGTTTGCGATATTGCTTAACCAATGCATTTTTAGGCTCAGTCAAAATGCGCATTAATACATCTTCATCCAATTCTTCCAATGTGGTGATGATAGGCAATCGGCCCACAAACTCGGGGATGAGACCATATTTAATTAAATCGCCCGGTTCTGTTTGTTTAATTAATTTGGAAGCTTCTCGAGAAAAATCTTCTTTCGGACGAACTTCCGCAGCAAAACCGATACCGCTTTTATCCGTACGCCGTTGAATAATTTTATGAAGATCCGCGAAAGCGCCGCCGCAAATAAATAAAATATTAGAAGTATCCACTTGCAAATATTCTTGTTGTGGATGTTTTCTGCCCCCTTGCGGTGGTATTGAGGCAACTGTTCCTTCAATTAATTTCAACAAAGCTTGCTGCACACCCTCGCCAGAAACATCGCGCGTTAAGGAGGGGCTGTCCGTCTTACGAGCAATCTTATCGATTTCATCAATATAAATAATACCGCTTTTTGCTTTTCCCACATCGTAATTGCATTTTTGCAACAATTTTTGAATGATATTTTCGACGTCTTCACCAACATAACCTGCTTCCGTCAGAGTGGTGGCGTCAGCAATCGCAAAAGGAACATCTAAAATTTTTGCTAATGTCTGTGCTAATAATGTTTTTCCTGACCCTGTTGGTCCAATCAGCAATATATTACTTTTACTAATTTCAACACTATCTCTCTTCGTTTGATTACCTAACCGCTTGTAATGATTGTAAACGGCGACTGATAATACTTTTTTTGCAAATTCCTGTCCGATGACATATTCATCTAACATTCGGTGAATTTCTTGGGGAGTAAGTAATTTTTTTTGCGCACCTCCTGCTTGAGCTATTTCTTCCTCGCGAATAATATCATTGCATAAATCGACACATTCGTTGCAAACAAAAACAGCCGGACCTGCGATCAATTTTCGGACTTGGTGTTGGCTTTTGCCGCAGAACGAACAATGCAAAATTTGCAACTTCTCATCACTACTCATTAAATTTCACCTCGCTTATATATATAGCAAATTGGGACAGAGCTTATTTATTTCAATACTAGGGGCGTTGTGTAAATATAGAATCGATTAAACCATATTCCACCGCTTCTTCGGGCGTTAAAAAATAATCGCGATTGGTGTCCTTTTCTACTCTTTCGATATCTTTACCTGTGTGCTTTGCTAAAATCTGATTTAATTGATCACTCACCCGCTGCGTTTGTTTTGCGTGAATTTGAATGTCCGTTCCTTGACCTTGATAACCCCCTAATACCTGATGAATCATCACCGATGAATGAGGAAGGCAATGACGTTTACCCTTAGCTCCTCCAGCCAGTAATAAGGCACCGGCGCTCGCCGCCTGCCCGATACACAATGTTCGTACATCAGGTTTAACAAATTGCATGGTGTCATAAACTGCCATCGCTGAGGTTACGGCCCCTCCGGGGGAGTTGATATATAAATTAATATCCTTGCTAGGATTTTCAGACTCCAGAAACAGCATTTGCGCAATAGCCAGGTTAGCCATGTGGTCTTCCACCTGCCCTACCAAAAAAATAATCCGGTCTTTCAAAAGACGCGAATAAATATCATAGGCTCGCTCGCCGTGCGAAGTTTGCTCGACAACCATAGGAACTAAAACGCTCATTATTCCACCTTATTGCTGTATTTGTTTAACTACCTCTTCGTAGAGAATCGCTTGATCTTTCACTTCAAGTTCACTGATTAACTGAGCAACTGCTTGGTCTTCAAGAACAGCCGATTCGATCTCCGAGAGCATTTGCTTATTACTATAATACCAGGAAATCACCCTCTCTGGGTCCTGACAAGAAGCAGCCATTTCTTCTACCCGTGCTCGCAGTTGCTCGGGATCTGCCTTAATTTTGTGCTGTTTGACGACTTCGGCCAGTAATAACCCCAACTTCACTCGTTTGGTCGCTTGTTCCCGATAGGGATCTCGTGGCAGTTCCATCTTTTTCGCTTCCTCCGGCTTATGAGTTTGCATTGCCACTTGCTGGCGTGTCATCTGTTGAAGATGGCCAATTTCCGCTTCTACTAGCGATTCTGGTACTTCAATGGAATTACGTTCGATAAGTTTATCTAACACAGCCATTTTAAGCTTATTTTCTGTATTATGGCGAACTTCTTTTTCCATGTTTGTTCTGATTTTTTGGCGAAGGGCTTCTAAACCGCCTTCTTTAATGCCCATCCTCTCAGCAAACTGCTCATCAACCACAGGGAGCTCAGGAGCCATGACCTTTTGCAGAGTAATGTTAAACACAGCTGCTTTGCCAGCGAGATCCTTACTGGAATAATCAGGCGGGAAGGTAACGTTTAACGCTTTACTCTCACCCGGTTTCATGCCCTCGATACCTTCTTCGAAGCCGGCGATCATGTACTTTGAGCCCAATTCTAATTGGAAATCCTTGGCCCTGCTGCGTTCAAACGGCCTCCCATCCAACATGCCTTCAAAGTCGATAATCACGCGATCGTCTGCCTTTGCAGGGCGATCCACTTCTTTCCACTCTGCGTACCGTTTGCGCAGAGCCTCCAGCATTTTATCGAGGTCTTCTTTGGTAATTTCGACCTGCATTCGCTCTATCGTCTCTCCAGCGAGCGATTGGAGAATAATTTCGGGATAAACTTCAAGGTTAACGACGTATTTAAAAGGTTCCCCACGAAGTATTCTGTCCATTTCGATGTCAGGCGCTCCAGCCACTCGCAATTGGTTTTCCTCAACCGCTTCGCGCAAGCTGGATTGGATCAGCTCGCTACCAACTTCTTGAAGAATGGCCTTGCCGTAAAGCTTCTCAACCACGGCGGGAGAAGCTTTCCCAGGCCGAAATTTAGGTATCTTCGCGGTTCGAGCCACCTTAATTAAACGGCTTTTATAGGCTTTACTCACTTCCTCAGCCGGTACTGTAATTGTTAATCGTTGCTTTAATCCACCTAACTTTTCTATCGATGACATAAAATTTCTCCACTTTCTTTCGTGGTGCGAGAGGAGAGACTCGAACTCTCACAGGCTAACCTACTGGAACCTAAATCCAGCGCGTCTACCAATTCCGCCACTCTCGCAGTAATTTCATAGAGTTAAGGGGCCTATTGAACACCAAATACCGTATCGACTCAACCCTCGTCCTGTAATAATAGCGATAGTCTGACCTTCCTGCTTTTCACAAGAACAATGCCGTTTCTATCAATCCTGTGTCGTGGATGTGGTTCATATTTGTACTATCATAGATCCCTGCTCACATCCTAATGGAGACTTGAATGCGACGAAAGAACTTACTCAATATCTTTTCCGTTATTTTTTTAAGTACGCTAACCACCCTCGCCTGGGCAGATATGGCAGTGAGTAAACGGGTTGATCGCTACGGTTTTTTACAAAAGGTCCTCCTTCAATCAAAGGATGTCTCTTTTCGAGTGAATACGTACGGTTACTTAGAATCGGTTACGTCCAATGACCCCAAACAGGAGGCATTGATCCGTCTTGGTAAGATCATTTGAAAAGAATAAGTACCGCCATCCACTCAGAAATTGTCCATTAAATACTATCCCGCGTCGGCGCCTAATGGAAATGGCGGTAAAATCGCTGCAGCTAACGGCATTCAGGTGAGTTATTATCCCTGCGCCTCTGCGACCTATTTCTCGAATGCCCATTCTTAGGGGCAGAAATTCTCTGCGAATAATAACAGCCTACCTTTTGTCATTAACCCCCACTATCGAAGCACTTGTTCGAGTGCTTCCAGCAACGGCGGGAAAGTCCGACGGATCGGTGACATCAACTTTAGCTATTATCCTTTTTCCACCTTTTCTTCCAACGGGGTAAATTACAGCGCGTCGGTAATACGGTGATTACTTATTTTCCTCAAAACAGTTTTCAAGGAAAGGGTGGGCAATTGAAAAATTTTAACGCAAAGCAAAAACCCGCGGGGAATAAACTTAAAAATCGTTATCCGTCATTTCTGATTCATACAGAAATTTAATTGTCTGAACTAGCGCTAGGGCTCCCTGGATAGCTTTACTAATGCGTTTTTGATTGCTGTCTATACGGGCGGCGTTTCATCGCCCATAATAGGCGAGGATTGAGCTGGCTTTAATACGCTCAGCGGGCTCTCGATACTGTTTGGAATTTCGATAACCGTATAAGTGTGCTAAAAAAATAATAGCGCTTTCCATTTCGGAAGCGAGCACACCTATCTCCTTCAAGTGCTGCATATATTCTGCGTTTTCTTTCAAGTGCGACACACCAAATTCACGCACATACAAAGAATCTTTCGTGTGAACGATACCCGCCCCATGAGTGCGACTCTAAATTCAATGCCTTAGCTCCTGAAAGGGCTGCATTAAGCATAGAATGGAGGCAAGCGCCGGATAACTGATGTCCACATAACAGCGCGAAGTATATTCATCCCAAGCGGCTCCCGTAGCAATTACGACATCTCCGGTTTTGATCCATTGTGTTGCAAAGAACCGGCGGTTCCTGTTCGTAAAAAACGTTTTGTACCTAAATAAATAAGTTCATTCAAAATAAATGTCAGTACTAGGGCAGCCCATCCCTATTGAAATAGCTGCCATATCAATCGCATGATCTTTGTGCGGTATCCTCCCCAGATAGAGATCATGCCCGCGGATAGCTTTTCGTCTGAAGTTGATCAAAAGGTTGACCTACCTGCCTGGCCCGCTCTTGGAAACCGAAAAGAATAACATAACATCCAATACCTGCGTTTTCCTCAAAATCCCGTTTATCACCATTCAAATAGAGCGGAAATGTTTCCTTTTTATGCATATCGACGCCCTCTAAAAAAAGAAATACTATCGTAATCACTATTGCTATGGAAAAGCTAACTTTTTTTGTTATTTTCTCATCATTCTGCGAAGAAGCGCGCAGACGAAAGTCTAAGCGTACTTTTAGCGTGCTGCAAACGGCGTGCGCTGGGTCCCCGCCTGCGCGGGGACGACAAGGAAGCGGGGATCTCGGGTTTAAATTTTTAGTCTCTCTATACATGACGAAAGGAGTTCAGTTGATGAAATAGTGAGAAAAGCTGCTGAGTGTTGAGTAGAATTTCTGA
>NZ_CAJRAM010000029.1 GCF_907164965.1 Coxiella endosymbiont of Ornithodoros maritimus | reverse complement strand
CTTCAATTAAAACAAACCTTTCCATTAATTCCGCCTGCTCAGAAGATAAATTCATCGCTTTCCTTCGTGTGCAGAAGTTCAGTCTTTTTAAAGTCTTAGTGTTCACATTTTCAATTATATTTATATTATATTTATAATAATAAAAAACATCAATTAATAAAGGGAGATTTAACCCGTATTAAAATTTTAGTTTGTCGTTATGAAATTTTCTTATATTTTGCCTATCGTTATTATTGTGTTAAAAAATTTCTCTCTCAGAGGCGAAGATCGATTGAGATATTTCTTCCAAGAATTACCACCACTGGCTGGAAAAATGGCTTCATTGCGAGCCTGATCCTAGAATACAAGATCAGATGGAGAAGCGACAAGAAGAACTTAAAGCACCCCATAACACACTAGCCCTTTCTCAAAATACGTTTAATTTCACTACAAAAAAGTAATGGAATCGTTAGATAACGATATAGAAATAAAACGAACCAGCAGAATAATAGAACAAAGAATTGCTGCATTGGATGCGACAAAAAAACCACTACCTTTAGCTAAAGATCAAGACTTTTTCACAGTAGTCAAAGAAATAGAACCTATAATTGATGGTTATAAAAAATAATCGATAAAGACAACGCTCTGTTAGGAAAACTAAAGAGAGTTTAAAAAAATTAAAGGCAGAATTAAACAATAAAAATAAAAATTATGGGAATATAATTCACGTATTTCACAAAAATTTTGAGAATGAGAAAAAAGAAGTCTTTCGTAGCCAGCTAGATTTAAAGGGTCCCGAATCTCCTAGCAATATCTCTTGCTTCACCCAATTTTGGAAGTCTCATTTGTGGATAAGCGATCTGTGGAAGCGTTATAATAAAGTAATTAAATTGATTGATTCTTGTTTGCCTTTGTTTAAGTGTTAGTGTTTTTAATCTTACCTCCCTTCAACATTGGACTGATCGACACGAGCCACCTTCCTACTTTGCTATCTACAATCCAAGTCAAATCGACATTCTGGAGAGACAATGGCTATATTATCTATAAATTGTTTTACATTTATTCACATGAAAAAGAAAGAATAAAACGGTATTCAGATATATGTTTAGCCGTATTGGGAAGGTTTCCTATCGGTCTTTCAACGAACATCTTGGCCTCAAATTATCCAAAAAATATACAAAAAGATCCAAGGGCTACTGGACCTCGATAAGCCCCAAGGCTGGAAGCCCTATCGCCCCTCGGAGTCTGATAGCACTTTAGCGCCTAAAGATTTTGGAGGTGCTGCCTACTCCCCCGTTAAAAAACGCATTTCCTGTACTTGCAAAACGACCAACAATAAATGGGCTATCTTACTCTCCAGTATGTATTATCCCTTCGAAAAATCACATTTAAAATCAATCAGTTGGAAGTATAATCCTCAACACAAAGATTATATTTGCGGATCCCCTAAACAAACGCTGGATACCTGTCAATTTGAGATTAAAAAATGATTAGCGGGTGTAAGCGGCACAGAATTGTGCGATGCGATAGCTCATAATAGCGGCGGCTTTGTTTGCCGCTAATACACCTCCGTAAGGATTATTCATGGGGGCTGCTACAAGCACTTCAAAGAGATGATTGGCAACGACGTGATTAGTAGCGCTTCTTATTAACGAAGCTTCCATAGTCAATCGAATGCGACTGATCGGAAAGAAAAATTCTTGCTGCAATTTCAGTAAACGTGTATCAAGACGATAATGAGTCATTCCAACAGAGGACGGCGAAACAACCGCATAAAAATAACCAGTTTGTCGTAACGCTTGTACCAACAAAGGCATCAACATTTCGCTGGGCGGGGCCACCCACCGGCTATTGGCGTATCTACTCAATTCGTAGGGTGTTAACATATAAATCATAGCCGAAGTTTGATAACCTGGGTTAGGTATTGGCATCGATACTAAAATTGTCAAATGAGTTTTTGAATGCGGCGGTAATCTTACCAATTTTAAATCATCTAATTGATAATAAGAAATGGGAGGAACAACAACGGGCCCGCAATCTACAAGGTTAATAGCAAAAAAAATAATTAAAATAAATTTAATAATTTTCACAATTATCTTTCTCCCGGCCCAGGCAGCGGAGGATACTTGCCTCGGACCAACATCGATGGATTATGTTGTAACTCAATGCTAAGTTGCTGTAAATGAGCGGCTGTGGCATTTAATTTAGTTAATAATGGCAGCACGGTCGGTAAAATTTGAGTGGACATGTTTTGGATGGCGGTATGGGCATCATGCACTGTCAATTCTATTCCGTGGCCCGCGCGATCGAACTGTCTGGCTGTTATTTTAATATTTGCTAAGGCGTCTTGTAATTGGTGCATAATAGTAGGCAACTGCTCACTGGCTTTGGCAGTGTTCTTCATGAGCCGCTTCATTGAATGCAACGTTGCATCAATATTTTCAGAATTATCCGAAAGCGTTTTTGTGACTTTTTGGATATTAACTAAACTTACGCTGATCGCTCGGCGATTTTCTTCATCAAAAACTTTACCCACATTATCGCTTAATTCTTTAATCGTTTTAGTGACTTCCTGCAAAGCAGTGCTCAATTTCATTAGCAACGAGGGTTCGGATGGAATGACCGGATATTTTTCTCCCAATTTCGCAATTAAAGGGGGCGCCGTTGCAGTCAGCGCTTTTAAGGCCATATAATCAGTTCCCATGATACCTTCCGATCTTAAGGTGGCAATCGTGCTCGTGCTAATCGGAGTTTCGTGTTGAATTTTTAAAGTCAAAACCACTTGTTGAGGATCAACGGGATTGATTTCGATTTTTTGCACATAGCCTACTTTAACACCGTTAAAACGCACTGGCGTTTGTGTGCTGATACCCGACACTTCTTCGTGCATATAAACGAGATAGGTGTCGAATGTTTGACGGTGCCGAAATGTACTGAACCACAATAAAATAATAATGGAAGCGGCACCCAACAAGATAATAAAAAAACCAACAACGGTATAATTAACTTTTGTGTCCATCCTTAGCTCCTCGTTCGAGTTTATCACGAAACGTTCTTTTCCCACTACTAAAATAATCCTGGATTAACCAATGCTTGTGATGGACAAGCTCATTCATAGGCAGCGCAGCTAACACTTTACCCTCCCCCAAAAAAAACACGCGATCAGGCGCCTGCCATAATGTATCTAAGTCGTGAGTCACTATAACGAAAGTGAATTCAAGCGTTTTACGCAAGTGCAAAATTAACTCATTCAATTCTCGGGCACTTTTTGTATCAAGCCCAGCGGTGGGCTCATCGAGAAATAGCAGTTCCGGATCTAAAGCCATGGCGCGCGCCAAAGCAGCACGTTTTTTCATACCGCCGCTGAGCTCTGCTGGGTACTTATGGGCAGCTTCTCTATCTAAACCGGCTAATACAATTTTTAAAAGTGCCAATTTTGTTTGCGCTTCCGAATGCAAATGGGAATATTCATGCAAAGGGAATAACACGTTTTCTAAAACACGCAGCGAACTAAATAATGCTGAACTTTGAAACATTACGCCCCAGCGGCGCTGCACCGATAAGGCTTCCGCTCTACTACACTCCAAAACATTAATTCCAAAAACATTAATCGTACCGGCCGTAGGTTTTCGCAACATCAAAATACTGCGCAATAAGATGGTTTTACCGCAGCCGCTTGGACCAATAATAGCAACGATTTCACCTCGATGAATGGTTAAGTTTAAATCATCATGAACCCGCTGCTCACCGAATTCATTACATAAACCGTGAATTTCAATGAGAGGCTCGGTAGGTTCAATGGCGGCCATCAAATACCTCGTAAATTGAATATCACTGAAAAAATAGCATCTGCAATGATAATAAGAAAAATAGATTGCACGGCACTTTGCGTCGTTTTTTGACCCACACTATCTGCGCTAGCACCAACTTGAAAACCCTGAAAACAACCTACTGCCGCAATGATTAATCCAAAAACCGGTGCTTTAATCAATCCTGCTATATAATGTCGCACAGCAATGGCATGGTGAAATCGATCTAAAAAGCCTAAATACCCAATACCTAATCGGGACTTAGCCATCATCATGCTCCCAAACGTTCCAAAAATATCGGTCCACACCGTTAATAACGTTAACGAAATAATTAAAGCAATAAGTTTCGGCAATACCAAATGTTCAATGGGGACAACCCCCATGGTATTTAAAGCGTCAATTTCTTCATTTACTTTCATGGTACCAATTTGAGCGGTAAATGCGGTGCTCGTTCGCCCTGCTGCAATAATTGCGGTAATTAAAGGGCTAAATTCGCGTAAAATAGCTGTGCCCGCAATATCAACCACGAAAATATCGGCATTATAGCTATCTAACTGCAAAGCTATTTGATAAGTTAGCACCACGCCGACTAAAAAACTTAACAAAGCCACGATGGGTAAAGCCTGATATCCTGTTTCTTCTATCGCTCGTAAAATTGCCCGCCACTGTATTCGCTGCGGCTTAAGAATACCTTGGCTAGCTGTCGTCGCTACTTCTCCCACAAAAGTAAGAAAATCAATAAGCAGCCTCCATTTAGTCATCGCCCATTCCCCCAATAAATAAACGGCTCCCGGCATTTCCGGAGACGGCAACGATTGGCAAAGAAATTTTGATTCATTGGCAATAATCTTAAGGAGAGATTGAGCATTTTCACTTAAGCCTGTAATTTCTATTGCTTTACCCAATGACTTGAGATGATTAATCAATGTATAAAATAACAAAGCGCCTGCACTGTCAATTTTGGTAATGTTATCTGCACGAATGATTACTTTTTCTGAGAGTTGGTCGGCATAGAGGGGTAATTGGTCTTCTAATGGGGAAAGATGACTGACAGTCCAATCCCCCAGACAAAAGAGCTCCTGTTGATTCGAAGAGACTTCAATAGAAGCATCGCCATTTTGAACGATAGCCATGAATAGGTGACCCTTAACTGAGATTATTTTGCCACTATTATGGTAACGTATCCCTGCCGCCGAGACTAGGGCGGGTCGTCAATTAACCCTGCCCGCCTCATCCCGCGGCTTGTCCACGAGATCCAGTTAGGAACAGATCTCGTCATATAAGCCACGCCATGTTGGATTGTTTTTTTCAGTAACATTTAATTTCCATTTTCTACAGCAATTTTTAAATCGTCTTTCACGTCGTGCAGCCTCCATTATAGTTTGAGGTACTTCGTAATAGACCAATTGATGTACATCATATTTCGATGTAAATCCTGGAATAACATTATTTTTACAAAAGGGATATCCCAAAATACTTAATTAACTAGCCAATTTCTAAAACTTAATGTGGCTCTCTGGATCCCACGGACAAGGCGCGGGACGACAGGCAGCGTTAATTAACGGCACGCCCTAGTAAAACACTAGCAAAAATTGATCAAAAATTATTCATTCAGGATGGTGAAAATTTTATTTCTGTCTGTAATACAGACCTTATTTTTTCACCAAAGTGAGAAAGGCATAAAATCAATTAACAAAATAATACCAACTGTTTCTCTTTGTTATTTCGGAAAAAATGCGCTGGCGGCGGCCGTCACTTTTAATGGGAAAAATTATTTCTTTGATTATGGCGTATTATCACGACAATCCAAAAAGCCAGTAACCCAATATTCTCTTTTTCGCATTGCTTCCCTTACCAAATTATTTACTGCAACGATGGCAGCTTATTTAGACCAAGCCAAAAAAATTAATCTTAATCCTCCTGTTTCACATTATCTTACCCAATTAAAAAATCCAGAATTTAATATTATTAACACACACTTCAGGGCTTTCTTTATTCACACCCCCTGTCACGAAGCAATCTCAGTTAATTACCTATCTCAATAAATGGACGCCCAAAGAGCCGATAGGTACAGATAAAGATGTATTCGAACCTCGGTTAGGGCCCTGGTGGGAATGAGAATCCAATCGACTACCGGGAGCTATAAAAAGTCAGTTGCAGATGCAATTTTAAAGCCACTTAAACTTTCTTATACTTATTTTCAAACACCGTAGAACAAAAATAACCTCGCGCAAGGTTGCAATTCAGCTGAAAAAGCGATTCCTTTCACAGATGCTACGTTGCTAGCAGCTAATAGGATGTATGCAAGCAGTGCTGATTTAATTCGATTCATCCAAGCTAATCTTCAATCGAAATTTTCAACGGCGAAATCTTTAAATACGGCTTTGTAATCCACTCAAAAAATTTATTATAAAACCCCTTTTATCACCAAAGCTTTAGGCTGGGGAGCCCGCGGCGCCACTCAAGAAATCTTAGACTTAGCGCAAAAGTTAAAATCACCCATTATTTACGCTCTTAAAGGGAAAGCGGTTTTCCTAAATGAAAACCGTTATTGGACGCATGTTCGGCACCATTTGTGGCATGGAGGCAATGGAGTCATGTGAGTTGCTATTAATGCTGGGAACGGATTTCCCCTACCATCAATTTTACTACCCGAAAGGGAAAACAATTATTCAAATCGACACCCTTCCTGAACATTTAGGCAAGGCGCTGTAATGTAAAATAAACGTCGTCGGCGATGTTAAAGCGAGCGTAACAGCGCTTTTACGCATGATTAAGGAAAAGAAAAGTGACAAGCATTTAAAACGAACGCAACGAAAGCGCAAAGAATGGGAAGAACGGATGTTAAAACGCGCTACTCGACCGTTAAATAACTCCATTCGCCCTCAAGCGGTGGCTCATCTTATCAACCACTATACCAGCGATAACGCTGTGTTCACTGCGGACACAGGGGAAACGATTATTTGGATGGCACGATAAATAGAGATGAAAGGGGTAGCGCGATTTTATCGCTTCATTTAATCTGGCTTCCATAGCCAATGCTTTTGCGCAAGCAATTGACATTCAAGGCTTGAATCGCAGCCGCCAAGTCGGCGCGATGTGCGGTAATGCCGGGTTTACAACGCTAATAGGGAATTTTATCACTACAGTCTCCCATCAGTTACCCATTAAAGCTTTCGTATTTAATAACGGAAAACTAAAACTAGGTTTAGTGAAGATGGAAATGGAAGCCAGCGGCTACCCAGAATGGGGGGGTTCCTTACACAATCCCAATCTGGCCGATTGTGCAAAAGCAATGGTCCGCGAAGGCATTCGAGTTGAAAGCCACGATCAACTCAAAAACGCTGTTAAACGCGCTTTTAAAGTCGATGGTCCTGTACTCGTTGATGTTTTAACGAATCCCCCAATGAAGTAATCGTTCCACCTAAATTAAAGCTCGCCGAAGCGTGGGGATTTAGCATTAGTAAAATGAAAGAATTGTGAGCTGAGACAGAATAGTGCTTCATCAGTTGTTCAATCTCGGTCCCGTTTGGCCCGCACCAATAATAATCGTCTTATTTTTACCATAAAAATACAAAATCAGTCGGTTTTAGCTTGTCCTTACATTATAAGTTATATACGCCGGGACCTCATTCCTCAAAGAATAGGCCGTTTTCTGGTCAGTTTATTTGCATTATTCTTGCCGATTGCTATATTTTCTTTGAAAGCTCGTCGCAAAAGTCAAAAAGGAGGTCTCTATGGCCAAAGAAAATAAAACCAACTCTATTAAGCAAGAGTTCGCTACGTTTAGTGATGACGACGCTAAATTACGGGGTGATCTCAGTAGTATTATTCACAAATTAAATTCATTTAGCAAAACGGAGGCTAGCATGATGAAAAATAACTTTTTCAATCGAGAACAGGATGTCATTCATTCAGTAGAAAACAAATGCAAAAAGAAACCGTTAGCAACTCTCGGGTACGTATTTGGCGCTGGAATAATTAGCCGCATGGTCGCTCGAAGAAAATAAAATGATAGTGGGTTTTGTACTTGCCTTTGTCCTTCTTTTGACGGCATGGGTATTGGTGCTACTAGGTGTTGGGTTTGTGCTTACTTCATTTTATTTTTACCTTACCACCCACATAGAACCAATACTCTCTGCGTTTATTTGCGGGCTTGTTATTTTTATTCTCGCTCTTATTTTGATAGGGTTAGTAACCCTTTTTAAAAAGATTAAACTTTCGAAAACTAAATCTCAAATGAAATCAACTTTTCCTGACATATTTTCACTAATTAGTAAGCATTTCGAGTAAGCATTTCGGTAAAAGCATTTTTAGGATTCGGTGCCGCTGGATTTTTACTCGATTTTTCAAAAGAAGCACGGGAAACGCTAATCAATAGTTACTGTTCTTTATTTAAAAAATACATTGAAGAAATTAATGAGAAGTCTGACGATGATAAGAGGCGTTACCCCTAAAAAGAAGCTCCATTCCAGTATTCCACTTCGCTCCATACGGGCTACTCGGGCTACTTGAAGGCGGATGAAAGAATTTTGTAAGCTAATTTTGCGGCTAAAAAATCGCAACTGTGGAATCCAGGGATAGGAGCTAATTCATTAATATCAGCACCCACAATAGTACCTACTTGACTAGTCGCGGTAATAATTTCTTGGGCGTCATTCCAAAAAAGGCCACCGGGTTCGGGGGTCCCAGTGGCAGGCATTAAACTGGTATCAAAACCGTCAAGATCGAAAGTCAGATAAATATGGCGATTTTTTAAAGGCGCGACGATTTTGTTAATATCCCAAGTTTTTTTATCTTTCGCCCAATAAATATGAATGCGATTGCGGTTGGCCTTAAAAAAGGGAATTTCTTCCGCTGAAATATTTCGAATACCGACTGAAATGACTTCCACACTAGGATAATCCAAACAGCGTCTAATAGCAGATGCGTGCGAATAATGCTCGCCTTCATAGCCATCGCGCAAATCTGCATGAGCATCAAAATGTAAAATCGCTAAGTTATCATAGGCGTTTACAAATGGGCGAATAGAACCCGCCGTAATCGAATGTTCGCCTCCAAAAACGAATGGAAATTTTTCGTCATCTAATACCCGTTGTACTAACGTTTCCAGTTGTTTCAATGCGCTTTGCATATCGGCTTCGATTTTAGGTTCTTCCAACGTCACGATGCCGATATCGCGATAAGGTTCGCACCAAAGCGCTTCATCAAATAATTCTACTTCAAAAGACGCTTCAATCATTGCCGCCGGCCCTTGTGCCGTTCCTCCTCTATAACTAACCGAACGTTCAAGCCCAAAAGGAATTATCACCGCTTTGGCTTTTTCATAAGAGACGGTCTTTTGCTGCTCAAGTCCTAAAAAGGCTTTTTCAGGAGGAAGGCACTTCATTATTTTGATTCCGATTTAAATAAATTTGCGTATTGTCGAGGCGAACGATCTTTCCAATAACCGCGATGGTAAGCATCGCTCGCTAACAAAGGCAAGACCGAGGTCGCTTCCGCATATACCATCTGCTCATAAGCCGTATTAACTTTACCCCACGAGCACGCTTCTTTAAGCGTTGAACTGGAACACGCGCCATCGCGTACATCGGCCACGGTGATTTGAATTGCGTATTTGTGCATATCTACCGTTTTACCAATGATTTCTGCACAAACTACCGTATCTTGCACAAAGTTTTTGGGCACACCGCCACCAATCATCAATAAACCGGTGGTACCCGCTTTAATTTTAATGTCCGTCAATTCGCGGAAATCTCGAATCGAATCGATTGTTAAATAGCGATCGGGATTTTTTACTTGATGTAAAACCAAACCAAAACCTGCAGAAGAATCGGTAAAGGCAGGACAAAAAATAGGCATGTCATGTTCATAAGCTAATTGCACTAAAGATTCTTCTTTCTTCGCTTTCCCTTGAGCGAGATAAGCCCCCATGTGATGGATAAATTCACGCGAGCTATACGGACGCGGCTCAAGCAAGTTGGCAATTTCATAAATAGTGTGATCGCAACGCTGAAGGTCTTCCTCGTCGATGTAAGTATCATAAATTCGATCGATATATAAATCCCGCAACTGGCAATCTTCAATAGCGGGGCTCCCTTGATAATGCCGAAAACCCAATGCTTCAAAAAAATCCATATCCACAATACTGGCGCCTGTCGCCACAATCGCATCGACCATATTGTACTTCACTAAATCGGCGTACAGTTTCATGCAGCCACCTGCCGAGGTCGAACCGGCGATGGACAAAATAATGCTGCATTGTTCATCTTGCAGCATTCTACTAAAAATCTGCGTTGCATGCGCAAGATCACGCGAGGTGAAAGACATATGATCCATAGCGTCGATAATAGGACGCGCATCAAAACGCGTGATATCAATATGCTCAATCGTTTCTTGCAGCAATTTTTCTTTTAACGAAGGCATCGATAGCTTTTTATTTTTCATCAATGTTTCCTCAAAAGGTTATTGGATTAGGCAGCGATGACTTCAAGCGGTTCGTGGGTAATATATTCATCCGAATACATGGTCATCAAGGGTTCATCAGAAACCATGATAACGCCTTCCCGCTGCTTAAACCCGTTAAAGGCAGTAGATAAGGTACGGCCGTAAGCGCCCATTTGCCCAATTTCAATATAATCGCCCGCTTTGATGTCATTAGGCAAATAAAAGGGACCTTTCATATAATCCAACGAATCACACGTGGGACCATAAAAGCTAAACGGAAAAAGATCCACATCCGCCGTGTGCTTTGGTCGCAATAAATGGACAGGAAAAATGAAGTGTGGAATACCCGCATCAAAAAGACTGCCATAGGTTCCGTCATTAATATACAAAATATCGTCCTTTCTCAATTCCACGTTCACAATGACTGATGTACTTTCTGCTACCAACGAACGTCCAGGCTCGCATAGCAATTGAATTCCGGGATCTCTTTGCGCCACTTTAGCAAATTCGTCATGAATCGCTTCAAAATAAATAGTCAGCGCCGGAGGAATCATACCCGGATAAATAGAAGGAAAACCACCGCCGACATTAAAAGATTCAATTTCCACTTGAGCTTCGTTAATTACTTTGTCCGCCATTCGAATGGCAATTCGATAGGCGTCAGGATGCATGCATTGTGATCCCACGTGAAAAGTCACGCCGAGCTGATAAGCCACCTTTCGCAATTGCTTCAACAACTCTGGGGCTTCATGCAAATTAATGCCAAACTTCTCGGCCAAATTAAATTCTGCAAACGTATTAGGTATTGCCAATCGCAGATACAAACAAAGATCCTTCGCATTTTCCGTATATCGCAAGATTTTGCAGAGCTCCTCAAGACAGTCCAAAGAAAAATGACGAACGCCGTATTCAAAATACGCTTTACGAATCGCATGCGGCGATTTCACGGGGTGCATAAAGTAAAGTTCTGCTCCCGGAGCGTACTCCTTAATAATGCGGATTTCTTCATAAGAAGCAACGTCAAAGGCTGTCACGCCATGAGCGTGGACAGCTTGAATCACATGCTTTTCAGGGTTAGTTTTTACTGCATACAAAACTCGTCCACCGAATTGCGTGCAGAAGTAATTGGCAGCACGCCCTAAAGCGACTGGCCTAAAAGCAAAAACAGGCTGTATAGGCCTGCTCTCAGCGATAGAAGTGATCGTTTCAAGTTTCATCTTTGCATATAAAACCTATTCTGTGGCTATTAACCGCGATTTTCGCCTATGAATATATCAGTTTAACGGCGATGTCAATTAAAAAATCATGGTCATTTTAGGAGGGGAAGCTATCATTACCGCAAATGATAAAAACCAAAAAACCTAAAGCCCGTCATGCCGACAAATTGTCACTCTTGCGCAAATCCCTCATCCCCACACAGGCGGAGACCTGCGCAACGCACCTTCGGTGCTGCCTAGGCCTGACTGTGCAAAATGACGAATTTGCGCAGGAGTGACGGACGACTAAATCCCCTACTTATATCTTTCCGCTTACTTGGTATGTTATCTTCAATGAGGGATAAAGAATAAGAAGAAAGTGGTGCTTTTTGATTTAAGCTTGCTTATTGTCGATGAAATCATCGCGCGAGCCCGTGCATCTCACGCAAAAGAAGGTGTTGTATTTCTTAAGAACATCGATGAGCCTTCTGAAGAAGATTTCCAACAAATTCTCGCTAACCATCAAAATGATTTAACCTACCGAGAACTCAAAGAAGCGATCAACAATCTGGAGCCCGATCAACAAATGCAGCTCGTTGTGCTCAGGTCTTGATGCGATGGGTTATCCTCGTGAAGGATGATAAGAATAATATCAAAGCATTCCATGGACGGATCGTTTTTACGGCAGGGGTGGTTTTTTACTGGTGCGTATGGTTTATTTATCATCGGTGTCGTTACCACTATCCTCACCCCTATCTAGCATTTTGCCATTTCTAAACTGGCTTTATTAAATGGCGCCGCACTGGCTGCTACCGCTATTGGCGCCATCTCTTTTGGTCTTTTGTCTGACAAATTTGGGCGAAAAAGGCTATATGGTGTAGAAGTTATTATTTTTTTTGGAGCCATTCTTTCTGCATTTTCCCCCTCCTACGGGTGGCTTTTGCTCTCTCGAATAGTCGTCGGTTTAGGCATTGGTGCTGATTATCCTTCCAGCACTATTATCGCCAGCGAATATGCGCCCAGTCAAAGACGTGGTTTTTTAGTCTTACTCGTCTTTGCCATGCAAGCGATCGGTTTAGTGGTAGGCTCTTTATTGGCTTCTTTTTTATTGGTCACCTCGCTTTCGCACACGCTGGTTTGGCGCATTTTGCTAGGTATTAGGGTCATCCCAGCTATTTCTGTTTTCTATCTCCGACGACAAATTGAAGAAACGCCCCACTATCTTTTGAAAAAATCGCCGCCGGCTTTGCCAAAAAAATTAAATCCCAGCAGACTCCTCACCTACAGCACCATTTATTTGAAAAAAATGGCTCGTCCATCTCATTGGGACGGCGAGTGCATGGTCTCTGCTGGATGTCGCCTTTTATGAAAACAGCGTCTCATCAGTGCCTATTTTAAAATGGCTTAATCCTTAAGCTCAATTAGTCACTAATACCCCTTTAACCGCTTTAACTTTTTTGTTTTTGCTGCCCCTGGTTATCTCTTAGCCGCTACTTATATCGAGCGCATTGGGAGAAAATTTTTGTAAATGTTTGTTTTTTATGATTGCAGTGCTTACGGCACTATCACGCTTATTTCTCACTTAACTCCGCACATCCCGTTATTTATTGCCATTTTTGGCATCAGCTTTTTCTTCGTTAATTTTGGCCCGAATACCACCACTTTTTTAATTCCTTCGGAACTACCACACCAGTTTGCGCGCAAGAGCCTATGGAATTTCAGCCGCTTGGGGTAAGGTAGATGCTTTTTTCTTACCTCACATTTTCACACCCAAAGATTACGCTACACCATGGCGCTTCTTGCAATTGTTTATCTCACCGGCATTTTAGTCACTTTGTTATTACCGGAAATGAAAGGCAAAGCCATTGATCTGAACGAATAACAGTCTCTTCTTTTAATATTTTCTTAAGAGTGTAAATAGCTTCAAAGGAGTGGCCGATGATTTCTGTTCTGATCGTGGATGATGGACAATTAGTCCGAGAAGCATTGAAGCTCCTATTAAAGGATGCTTCGGGCGTGGAAGTTATTGGAGAAGCAGAAACGGGAGAAATGACGTTGGCCAGTGTTCGTGAAAAAAGACCCAACGTTCTTTTGCTTGACGTTCACTTGCCGGATTTTAGCGGTTTATACATCAGTCAAAAGCTGCTTCGACAATATCCCGAAACCAAAGTGATTATCCTGACTAATGAAAAGAATAAAACTTTCTCTCGCCGATTGCTTGAAGTCGGTGTACACGGTTACCTTACTAAGGAGGCCGAACAAAAAGAACTAATTCAAACCATAAAAGAAGTTCAGAAAGGTAAGCGAATTATTAGTCCTAAAATAGCCAATCAATTGGCTATTTCTTAAGGTGACCGGCCAAGTTTCTGGCGTTTTGGATAGTATTTCTGATCGTGAAATGGAAATCCTTTTAATGATGGTGCGAGGAGTTCCTACAGAAACCATTGCCCAAAAGCTTCACCTTAGTCCCAAAACCGTTTCCACTTATCGCATTGCGATATTTAAAAAATTGAAAGTTAAAAACGATGCAGAATTAATATTATTCGGAATGCAGCAGGGTTCGACTTAACCCCTCTTTAAGTTTATCTGAGAGCTTTTAATCTAAAGCTTAATTTTACCTCCTTGAAAGGTTTAATCAGAAATTTCCTGATAATACACTAGTGACATTATACTCTGAGTGAGTCCTTGGAACTGATAACTCCGGGGCGATAACTTTAATTGAGAGAAAAATAATATGCGAAATGACAATGAACAGAAACTTAATTTTGATTCCCAAATAAAGGACATCCAAGGCTAGCAAGCTATAAAGCTTACAGTTATTCCAGACAAGCCTATCTCTGAACAAAAAATTACCTCGATTTTGAAAGAAAAAAATGAAGAAGAAAAGTACATTGATCCAGATAGTTTCCACGTTATTATTGTTTTTCAAACAAAAGAAGGGAAATATTGCATATTTAGGATCTCGCCGAATGAATCCAGAGCCACTATCAAAAAAAATACCAAATTTCTATCGGTGATGTGATAAGTGATCCACAAGGTTCGTTAGTTGAAAGGTTGAACGATTCGATAAAATTCAAAACGAATAAAAAACATCCTTTAATTAAGAAAAGAAAATTTAGGCGCAGAAGATATCGCTTTGTTCTACAGTGGTGACTGGAACATGTATTATCTCACTGTTTATCAGTATTGTAAAGTTGAGTCATTAGAAGAATTAAAATCACTCACTCTCGAAATTAACTCAGCGAATTCAACTTCAAACAATCCGCTAACTAAAAATATTCAGTTTGATATCTTTAATTTATGTGATGTTATCAATTCTGTTACAAAAATCGCTAAATGCCCTGATGGAAAAGGAAAGCATGATGGGGCAAGCAACATACTGCCTAAAGGCTTATTGACTTCGGAACAATCCAAGAGTGAAACTTCGAAACATGAAACAAGAATCATTCTTGACGACATTGCGTTAAACTTTTTAGCAAAAACCACGCAGTTTCAGCCCATTTTTGAGCAACAAGAGAAAAAAGAATATAAAGAGCTTATTTTTGCTATTGGTAAGCAAATTCTGCCTTATGATAAGTTAGGCTGAGCTTGTTTAGAGGGACGTAACACACTAAACTGACATTTCCGTGATGAGAAAAGGGGTTATGACTTTACATGACTCATCTTCTTCAAGTTCATCAGAAAAAACTTGGGTCATGTAAAG